>CABRGI010000043.1 GCA_902470455.1 uncultured Parvimonas sp. | reverse complement strand
TAAAAATTAGTTTTACAAAAGCTAAGTATTTTCTTAAATTCATTCTGATTTCTCCTTACCAGTAAAAATTTTATAAATAGAGTCTTCAAAACTACATTCTCTAAAATTAATCTCTATATTTGTGTCAAAAAGTAAATCATGTAAAACTAATGAAGTATTTTTGCTGTTTCTAATAGTTATATGTAATTCATTTTTACCTTCGTATATAATTTTACAATATGAATCCAATTTTTTAACTATTGAAATCATCTCTAATTTCGTTTCATGCTGTAAATTTTTGAATTCTATAATTCTATTTTTACCATATTTTTCAACTATACCCTCAGTAGTATTATCTTCTATTATTTTTCCAGAATCTATGATGATAATTCTTTTACATACGTCTGAAATATCATTTAAATCATGAGATGTAAATAATACCGTTACATTTTTTTCCGAATTCAAAAATTTTATAAACTTCTTTATTTTTTCTTTTGTTTCTATATCAAGTCCAATTGTTGGTTCATCTAAAAAAATTATACTTGGATTATGTAAAAATATTGAAGCTATTTCGCATTTTATTCTTTGTCCTAAACTCATTTTTCTTAAAGGTTTATTTACTAATTCTTCTAGTCCTAACATAAAAACTATTTCTTCAAAATTTTGTTTAAATAACTTCTTTTCAACTTCATATATATCCCTTAATATATGGAAAGCCTCATTAGGAGAAAGCTCCGGCCAAAGTTGAGGCTTATTACCAAACATTATTCCTATATTTTTAACATGATTAACTCTCTCTAAATACGGCACTTTTCCATCAACTACAACATTTCCTTCTGAAGGATGTATTATACCTGATAATATTCTTAAAGTTGTAGTTTTCCCCGATCCATTTTTACCTATGTATCCAACACACTCTCCTTTTTTTATATTAAAAGATATGTCATTAACAGCATTTAAAAATATATTATTATATCTATAAGTCTTTGAAAGATTATTAACTTTAATTATATTTTCCAAATTTATCTCCTCTCAAACTTAAAGTAGTATTCAAACTATTCCACCAAAAGTAAATATCTCCTTTTTTGGATAATTCTTCTCGCAAAAAAACAATCATTAATTTGTTAAACTCACATACTGGATCTATAGATTTAATTTTTGAATTATTATAATAACTTCTTGCAGAACAACAAGCTGAACATTCTTTATTAAATTCACATAACTTACATTCAAGTATATTATTTTTATAATTATACCTTAATTCTTTCCATGTCTGATTATTTAACATATTATCCCAAAAATCTTCTTTAACACTTCCATACGAAAATTTTTTATCTTCACAAAAATCCGCACAAGGATAAATGTTTCCATCGCTAGACAAAGGAAACTGTGAAATTCCAGCTCCACAAGGGGAAGACATACACATGTAAGAATTTTTTTTAGTTATCATCTTTTTTATAAAATAATACATATTTTTCTCAAATATCAATATATTATCTTTTTTTAATTTGTTAGCCAATTTGTCTAGAATACTTTTATATGTATAAAACATTTCCTCTGATGATAATCTTAGGTCTGAGAATCGACCTCGACCAGATGGTAAAAAATAATTAACGGAAAAGTTATGTACTCCCAAATCAAAAAAATTATCCAACTCATCTATAATCAATTTATAATTACTTTTGTTTAAAATTGGGAGAAAGCCCAATCTAAATTTTATCATTCTAAGTTATAAAAATTTTTATAATTTAAAAATTTTCTAAAATCAATCTTGCAAGTTTATCTTCATTATGTCTTGAATATCCTGAAGATTTACTTACTAAATTATCTTCTAAAATTCTAATGTTTAATTTTTGTAAATATTTTCTTTCGTCATCACTTAATAATAATTGACTTGCACTTTTTCTTTTATATTTTAAATCTACATCTTCTGGAATTATTTCATTATTTACTATAATAGTATCAATTCTAATTCCTTCACAATGCTTGTAAATTGCATTTAAATGATCGACAACCTTATAATCATGGGTTTCTGTAGATTGATTAACTACGTTCAAAATAAAGCAAATTTTTGCCTTTGTATTAGTTAATGCTTCACTTATTTCAGAAATCAACAAATTAGGAATTACAGAAGTGTATAAACTTCCGGGACCTATCAAAATTACATCTGAATTGTAAATTTCATATACAACTTCATTAAGTGGTTTTGCAAATTTTGGAGAAATGAAAACTCTATTTATTCTACTGCTATTTTCATCTTCCAAATTTAAGGCTGTTATATTACTTTCACCCTCAATTATTTCTCCGTTTTCAAGTTCTGCAAATAATTTTATATTATCCAAAGTAACAGGTAAAACTTTACCGGTTATTGCTAAAATATTTGAAGTTTCTTGTATTCCTAGCATAAAATCCTTATATATATCAGCCATCGCTACTAAGAATAAATTTCCAAAACTTTGTCCCTTTAAATTTCCCTCTTTAAATCTATATTTCATCAATCTTTCCATTGATTTTTCTGTATTTGCAAGAGAAATCAAACAAGCTCTGATATCTCCCGGTGGAATAACACCTAAATCATCTCTTAACATTCCGGAACTTCCACCATCATCAGCTACGGTTACAATTGCAGTAATATCTGTAAAATATTTTTTTAAACCTTTAAGAATGGTTGAACTTCCCGTTCCTCCACCTATGGTTACAATTTTTGGATCTTCTACCATAGTCTTTCGTCCCTATGAGAAATATTTATATTAGAATGTTCTTTTTTAAGTTCAGAATAAATTTTTTCAGCTAAACAAACAGAACGATGTTTACCACCGGTACAGCCAACTCCAATAGTCAACATATTTTTTCCTTCAACCTTATATTTAGGTATTAAGAACTCCAATAAATCAACAACCTTATATAAAAATATCTTTGAATCATCAAAGCTCATCACATAATTTTGGATTTCTTCATCTGTTCCATTTAATTTTTTAAGCTCTTCAATATAATAAGGATTAGGTAAAAATCTAACGTCAAAAATCAAATCCGCTTCAACCAAAATTCCATTTCTAAATCCAAATGATTCTATATTTATAACTAAATCTTTTTTGTTCCCATTGAAAAAAATTGAATTCAATTTACTTTTAAAACTTGTAGCAGAAAGTCTTGTAGTAGCAGAAAGTCTTGTAGTATCTATGATTATATCAGATTTTTCTTTTATATCATTAAGCATCTCTCTTTCCAATTCTATGGAATCTGACAAAGCTCCATTTGGATTTACCGGATGAGGACGTCTTAATTCCTTATATCTATTTATTAAAGTTCTATTACTTGCATCTAAAAATAAAACTTTAAGTTCACAGTCCATTTTTTTCAAATTTTGAATTGTTTCTGATAAATCTTCAAAAAATCTTGCTCTAACATCAATAACTATCGCTAACTTTTCTATAGACTTTGTAGAATTATTAATTAATTCAACAAAATCTACAATAAATTTTGGAGGGAGATTTTCCATACAATAATAACCCATATCTTCAAAATGGTTTAATGCCAAGGTCTTTCCTGCTCCACTCATTCCTGTAATTATAACTGCTTCCATAATCTAATCCTTTAAAATTTTTACTTCTGTTTCCAACTTAACACCAAATTTTTCAAAAACTACTTTTTGAACATATTCTATAAGTTCCATAACTTCTTTATAGCTTGCATTTCCTTTATTAACAATAAAACCTGAATGTTTTTCTGAAACCCATGCATCATTAATATGATATCCTTTAAGTCCGGCATCTTCTATTAATTTTGATGCAAAATGTCCTTCAGGTCTTTTAAATGTACTTCCTGCTGATCCAAAATTTAATGGTTGTTTTGAATTTCGTCTATCTCTTAAATCTTCATAGACAGCATTTATTTCTTCTTTATTTCCCTTTTTTAATTTTAATTTTATGCTTGTAACGATATAATTTTTTCTTTGAATTATACTTTTTCTGTAAGAAAAGTCTAAATCTTCGTTATTCAATTGCTTCAACTCAAAATTATCTAAATCTAAAACTTCAACAGATTCAACGATATCTTTCATTTCACCACCATAGGCTCCTGCATTCATAAATATTGCTCCGCCTATTGTTCCCGGAATTCCTGAAGCAAATTCAAATCCTGTTAAAGAATTTTCATAAGCTATAGGATAAACTTCAGATAGCTTTGCTCCTGCATTAACTATCAAATATTCACCTTCAACTTTTATTGTTGAAAATTCACTCTTTAATTTTATTATAACTCCATTATAACCTTCATCCGGAACAAGTAAATTTGATCCATTTCCAATTACAAAAAATTTAATATTATTTTCTCTACATATTTTTATAGCTTCAATAATATCGGAAACTTCTCTAGGTTCAATTAAAGCTATACAATTACCGCCTATTTTAAACGTTGTATGATTTTTTAAAGGTTCATCATATCTTACAACGCAATTTAATTTATTAAATAACATATTTTTCCACCTAATTTGATTTGTTTTTTATTTCTTCCATTATTCGCCTATTTAGTTCTTCTGCAGCATTATATCCATACATCTTTTGACGCATATTTCTTGCTGCAACCTCAACAATTAAAGCTATATTCCTACCGGGCTTTACCGGAATTACAATATACGGAAGTTCAATCCCCAATATATTTTTAAAATTATCATCAAGCCCTAATCTATCATATTCTTTGTCTTCTACCCAATTTTCAAGTTCAATTACAAAATCTATTTCAGTAGATCTTTTTATAGCTCCAGAACCATATAATCTTTCAATATCTAAAATTCCTAACCCTCTAATTTCTAAAAAGTGCCTAATATTCTCAGGGGAATCCCCATATAATTTGTTATCAATTTTTTTTATATTTACTGCATCATCAGCTACCAATCTATGACCGCGAGCTATAAGCTCTAAGGCAGTTTCACTTTTACCTATGCTACTTTTTCCAATAATCAAAATTCCCATACCGAATACTTCTAGTAATCCGCCATGAATTCTAATTTCTTCACTTAAAGCAAATTCCAAAAAAACATTCATTTTAGAAATAAGCTTTGTAGTCCCATAATCTACTCTTAAAAGCGTCCTATTATGTTTTTTTGCCAAAGAAAAGACTTCATAAGGTATGCTAATTCCATAACTGTAAATCAAAGCTGGAATAGAATAAGAAAAAATTTTATCAAAAATATTTCTTCTTTCGTCAAATGGTAAATATTTATTATAATATTCATGCTCAGGCTGACCGATTATTTGAATTCTTTTATATGCGAAATTATCAAAAAAGCCACATAATTGAAGACCCGGTCTATTAACTTCATTAAAATCAATTTCTATTTTATCATAATCATCACTCTTATATACAATCTCAAGTCCAAGTTTTTCAACTAAGTCTTTTAGCAGAACACTTTTTTTCATATTATCCCTCATTATTAAAAAATTCAAAAATATTTTTTGCGGTTTTCTTATCCATTTTATCAACCATAAGAAGTTCTTCTATACTTGCCTTTTTTATTGCAGAAATACTTCCAAAATGTGATAATAGTTTAATCTTTTTTATTTCTCCAACACCTTTTATTTCATCAAGAATAGAATTTTGTAATTTCTTATTCTGTAAACTTCTATGATAATTTATGGCAAATCTATGAACTTCTTCTTGAATATCAAATAAAAACCTGTATATATTAGTATTTATATCCAATTCGATATAATTATCTTCAAAAATTATTCCTTTAGTCCTATGCTTATCATTTTTAACAAGTCCTATAACAGGAACGTCTAAATTTTTCTCCAAAAGAACTTCCTTTGCTACATTTACATGTCCCTTTCCACCGTCCATTAAAATTAAGTCAGGCATTTCAGAAAAACTGCTTCCAACCGAATTTATTTTTTCATCTAAAAATCTGTTAAATCTTCTTGTAAGCATTTCTCTATGACTTGAGTAGTCATCTTGCCCTACAACTGTCTTTATCTTAAATTTTCTATAATCTTTAGAACTCTTAAAACCATTTTTATAGACTACCATACTTCCGACGTTAAAATCTCCAGAAATATTTGAAATATCATAACATTCAATTCTATTTAGATTGTCAATTTCTAAAATATTTTTAAGATAATTAATTGCTTGTAAGTATTTTATATTTATATTTTTACTGTCAAAAATATGTTTAGTTAAAATTTCATTTGCATTTTTTTGTAAAATCTTAATTTGGTCGAATTTTATTCCTTTTTTAGGATTTTTTACAGAAATTGAATTTTCAGAGAAAATATTTGATAAGAATAACGAAATCTCATTTAAAAATTTTTCCTCTGAATAATCAATATAAATTTCTTTCACCTTATTATGATGACTTATGTAAAATTGCCTAATAACATTGGAAAATAACTCTTCAAACTCCAAATCCAAAATATTTTCAACTATAAAATGCTTTCTGTCAACTACAAGTCCGTCATTTACGATAAAAATTGCAACAACTAAAATATTTTCTGCATAAGCAAAAGAAATTAAATGATATTCCTTGAACTTCTTGATATTAAAA
>CABRGI010000042.1 GCA_902470455.1 uncultured Parvimonas sp. | reverse complement strand
TTAATTGGTGGGGTTGTTCTACACGAAGGTAGAATTGCCGAAATGAAAACAGGTGAAGGAAAAACTTTAGTTGCAACTTTACCTTCATATTTGAATGCTCTTACAGGTAAGGGTGTTCATATAGTAACAGTAAATGATTACCTTGCAAAGAGAGATAAGGAGTGGATGGGTAAAATTCACGAATTTTTAGGCTTGAAAGTAGGTTGTATTTTACACGGACTTTCAAATGATGAAAGACGTGAAAACTACAATTGTGATATAACTTATGGAACAAACTCAGAATTCGGGTTCGACTACCTTAGAGATAATATGGTTGTTTATAAAGAAGAACTTGTTCAAAGAGGACTTAATTATGCAATCGTCGACGAAGTTGACTCGATTTTAATCGACGAAGCTAGAACTCCACTTATTATTTCAGGTGAAGGAGATCAATCAACTGATTTATATGCACTTGCTGATAGATTTGTAAAGAGTTTAAAGGGAAGAATTGCAGATCCAAGTGAAGAAAATGAAGACTTTTACAACAGAGAGCTAAGAGAAGAAACTGTTGATTTTGTAGTTAATGAAAAACATAAAACTGCAAACTTAACTGAAATTGGTACTGAAAAAGCAGAAGAATTTTTTGGACTTGTAAACCTTTCAGACCCTGTTAATATGGAAGTAGCGCATCATATAAACCAAGCATTAAAAGCTAATAACACAATGCAAAGAGATGTTGACTATGTTGTAAGTGAAGATGGAGAAATTTTAATTGTAGATGAATTTACCGGACGTATTATGGAAGGTAGAAGATATAGTGAAGGATTACATCAAGCTATTGAAGCTAAAGAAGGTGTTGAAATCAAGTCTGAATCCAGAACTCTTGCAACAATCACTTATCAAAATTACTTCAGAATGTATGAAAAATTGGCTGGTATGACAGGAACTGCAAAGACTGAAGAAGATGAATTCAATGAAATTTATCATATGGATGTTATTGAAATTCCAACAAATAAACCAGTTATAAGAATAGATCATCACGATAGAGTTTATTTAACAGAAGAAGCTAAATTTAAAGCAATTGTTGAAGAAATTGAAAGAATTCATGCAACAGGTCAACCTGTACTTGTTGGTACAATTTCAATCGAAATTTCTGAATTACTAAGTGCAATGCTTAAGAAAAAAAGAATAGAACATGATGTATTGAATGCTAAGTTCCACGCAAGAGAAGCTGAAATAGTTGCTCAAGCAGGGGTTTTCGGTAAAGTTACTATTGCAACAAATATGGCAGGTCGTGGTACCGATATTCTTTTAGGTGGTAACCCTGATTTTATGGCTAAACATGAAATGAAGAAAAATGGAACACCTCAATATATTTTAGATAATTTAGACTCTTTCTGGGAAACAAATGATGAAGAAGTATTAGAAGCAAGAAAAGTATTTAAAAATTTATATGAAAAATATAAGGCTCAAACTGATGAAAACGCGAAGAAAGTTATTGAAGCTGGTGGACTTTTCATCGTTGGTACTGAAAGACATGAATCAAGACGTATTGACAATCAGTTAAGAGGTCGTTCAGGTCGTCAAGGTGACCCTGGTGAATCAAGATTTTTCGTTTCTCTTTCAGATAACTTGATGCGTTTATTTGGAGGAGAAGCTATTCAAAAATTTGCTATGAATAGAAATTATGACCCGGATGAAGTATTGGAATTTGGGACTGTTACAAAGAGAATTGAAAGAGCTCAAGAAAGAGTTGAAGCAAATAACTTTGGTATCAGAAAGAATGTATTAAAGTACGATGACGTTATGAATGTTCAAAGAAATGTAATCTACAAAGAAAGACGTGCAGTTCTTGACGGAGCAGATATGAAAGATACTATTCAAGAAATGTTGATTGAATTCATAGATGCAACAGTTGAACAATATTCTGACGGAAAATCAATAGAATTAAGCGATTTAAAAATGGCAATTGAAAATGCATATTTACCTCACGGTTTATTAAATTTTGATGAAATGAAGGGCTTAAATAAAGATGAGCTAAAATCTTACATTACTGATGTATCTCAAAAATTCTATGCTGAAAAAGAAGAGCAAATCGGCGAAGAACAAATGAGAGAAATTGAAAGAGTAATTATGCTTATGGTTGTCGATAGAAAATGGATGGATCATATAGATGCTATGGATCAATTAAGACAAGGTATCGGTATAAGATCTTACGGACAACAAGACCCTGTAAGAGCTTACGGAGCAGAAGGCTTTGAAATGTTTAACGAAATGAACGAATCAATCAGAGCAGATGTTCTAAAGGGATTATTCAATATCCAACCTGCAGGAGCTGAAATCGAAAGAGAAAGAGCGGCAGTAGAAGTTTCAACAAATGTTCCGGACGAACAAACAACAGTTGTTAAAGGAAAACAAGTTGGAAGAAATGACCCATGCCCTTGCGGAAGCGGTAAAAAATATAAAAAATGTTGTGGAAGAAATAAATAGATAGATTAGGGGAAAGAGTGAAGTTATTTCGCTCTTTTCTGCTAATAGAAAGGTAATATATGGGAAGAAGAAAGAAAAAATATATAGAGGGAATAATTGAAAAAGTTAATTTTCCTAATATGTCCGAATTTACTTTTGAAGATAAAAAAGTAAATTTTAAGGGTGGAATTGAAGGACAAAAAGTTTCTGTAGTCGTTGGAAGAAAAAGAGAAAAACATATGGAAGCTAAACTTTTGGGAATTTTAGAAAAAAGTCCGCTTGAAACTAATCCAACTTGTCCAAACTATTTGGAATGTGGTGGATGTAGCTATCAAAGTGTTCCTTATGAATATGAACTTAAACTAAAACAAAGACAAATAAAGGAACTTTTTGAAGATGTATATTCAGAAGAACCTGAAATATTTGAAAGTCCATTAAAAACTGCATATAGAAACAAAATGGAATACACTTTTGCCGATATGTATAAAGACAGTCCAATAATGCTTGGCATGCATAAAAAGAATAGATTTTACGAAGTTGTAGATACGAAAGAATGTAATTTAGTACATAGAGATTTTGAAATAATAAGAAATGCAATTATCGACTTTGTAAGAGAAAAAAATCTTCCATTTGTTAAAAAGAGAACTCACGAAGGACTTTTAAGACATTTAATCATTCGTTATGCATTGACAACTGGCGAAATAATGGTAAATATCGTAACGACAACACAAAGTGAATTTGATAGAAAAAGTTTTGTAGATATGCTTTTGGGATTGAAACTTGAAGGAAATATAAAATCTATCGTCCACACTGAAAATGACTCACTTGCAGATGCAGTTGTTCCTGAAAAGATAAATATTATATTTGGAAAAGAATACATAACAGAAAAAATATTTGATTTGGAATTTAAAGTAACACCTTTTTCATTCTTTCAACCAAATGTATTTGGAGCAATAAATCTATACTCAAAAGCAATTGAACTTTGTGGAGACATAGAAAATAAAGTAGTCTTTGACCTATACTCAGGAACTGGAACAATAGGACAAATTGTAGCAAGAAAAGCAAAAGCAGTCTATGGAATTGAAATTGTAGAAGAGGCAGTCGAAAGTGCAAACAAATCTGCTAAAGAAAACGGACTAACAAATTGTACCTTTATTGCCGGAGACGTCTTAGAAGAAATTGAAAATAGAAAAGAAATGGTAGATGTAATCGTCGTAGATCCACCTAGAGATGGAATAAACCAAAAAGCATTGGAAAAAATAATCTCTTGCGGTGCAAAAACAATGGTTTACATTTCCTGCAATCCAAAAACACAAAAAAGAGACGTTCAAATTCTACTTGAAAATGGATATGAACTAAAAACATTAAAAATCTTCAACCAATTTCCAAGAACAGTTCATGTGGAGACGGTAGTATTGATGTCAAAAGTACAGAAGTGAAAGACTAGAAAAATCTCGAAATCAAAGAAATCCGAGAGTTGAAGTAGATGATTTTGATTTCAGTATTTTTCTTGTAATTATTTTATGGTAATGTATCCGTCGAGAAATTGTAGCATGGTTGAGTTGACAAAACAAAAACATGCACGTGTAGTTGATGGGATAGATGAAAAAATTTATATATTGTAAATAATAATTATGCTTTGAAAATACTTAAGAAACGGAAATTGATAAATATTGGCAAAATAATATGGGGTATTCATATGAGGAAGAAATACAATGATGTGAGAATAAATTCAATTGAAAGATATTTAAAGAATAATCCTTTAGACTATTTGGATTATATTAACAAAAACAAAAATGAGGAAGAAATACTAAAAGTTTTAAAATACGCTGGTTTTTTTGTTACAGATAGAAACGAAACATTATTTAGTAACGATACTAAATGTCTAATAAAAAATTGGGTTAAAGATAACCTTTCAAATAATAGTTATAAGAAATTTAGACGATTATCTAAAGAGGGTGATAAACTAAACAAAAAAAGAGATCAAATTAAAAAAGATATATTAAAAATCAAACTGATGAAGTGTTCGTATTTAAAATTGCTGGAAAGGTTTAATACTCAAATATCTATAAATTTAGATATATTAAGTAAAACTTCATCTGAGTATGAGCAAGAACAATATAAAGCTTCTAGTGAAAATATCATTTTAGGATTGGGCATATTGCTTAGAAATGGATTTACAAGTGGCGAATCGACATATTACCAAAATACTGATGATAAAGATGTAATTGATATTCTAGTTTTAATTCAGTTATTAAATTTAGTAAATGATATAATTGGTAATTGGTAATTGGATGTTTGGAGATGTGGAAGTAAAGACTAGATTGTTTAATAAATTATATATTAGTGAAAACCATGGAATAATTACGGATAGAATATTCTCATTTTTAGAATATAATGATTTAAATAATGCTAAAACTTTGAAAGATTTTGATAATAAAAATGATATAATTAAATATTCAAATTCCTTTAGAGAAAAATTAAAAGAATTCTTTTATAGTGATGACTTAACTGAAGAATACCTAGGCATAAAACTGGAAAGATGGGTTTCCATATACACTTATTTTTACAAACTAGCTATTAATGAAAAAAACGTACTAAAAATAGATATAGATAAATTAAAATATGATTTATCACAAAACAAATTTAGTGTAGATGAAATAAAAGCTATTTTTAATCATCTGGTATTTGGTAAAAGCAAAAATGATTTATTCTCATCATTTTTAATTGAATACAACAATTTTATACTTATACTTCCATCAATAATAAAAATGATTGAACCACTAAAAAGTATAATGGTTCTTTTTACCAATAATAATGAAATCTTTAAAAAGGGTTCAAAATATGAAAATTACATACATAAGTTATTATTAAGTTACAATCATAGTGCTATTAAGAATGTCAAAACAAATAGTAATGGCAAGAGTTATGAATTAGATATTTTACTATATATAGATAATACATTGTTTATCATTGAGTGCAAAACTCAATTTCAGCATGATAATGTGAGAGGATATTGTCGAAATATTCAGGAACTAGACTATTATATTGATAAATTTAAACGTAATTTAAAACATTTTACCAAGGATGAGAATGGAAAGAAAAGCATTAATTCAAGACTTAAGGATATTAATTGCAATATAGATAATGTAAATGTAGTCCCGATTTTATTAACAAATATTTCTTATCCCTTTGTTGAAAGAGAGGGAATATATATTTTAAAAGATATAAAATTATATAATTTTATTACAGGCAATCAGCCCATGATACATTATCTTGATAATAAAAATAAGAAATATTTCCAAATAGGGATGTTATCTCCAGAATTGTTTAGAAATAAAAAAGCAAATACATTTATTGATTTTCTTAGAAAGAATAATAATTATGAAATAAGCCCATATTGTGCAATAGAAAAAAATATTTTAAATGATAAACTTTTTAAAAGATATAAATTGTATATTACACGACAAGATTTCAACAAAGACAAATATTATAGAATAATCGAGAAGTACTGTAAACAAGAAGATAAATTAAATAGTTTAAAATAATTTACTTGAATAGTTCTTAAGATATATTTTCTCAAACAGAATCATATTCATTAAAACATGCCTCAAAAAGTGTCCTATATGATTTGGGCACTATAGTCTGATACTTTTTAATGATAACTCCTACCTATCGTAAAAATGTTTATAGATATGTCTAGACTTATAAACGGGACTACTTGGCATGCTTAGTGTTCACTCGTTTAATTGTGAGATAGTGGCATTGTTGGAGAGGTGGTAATTTATGAAAGAAGTAATGACATCTAATATTTATGATATTGAGGAAACTATTATTATAGTAGGTACTTGTCTTTAAAATATACAACCTAAAGGTTATGAAAAATTAGAGAAAATTTCTAAGAATATATATAAGTTATGTCTTGAAAATACTCATATAAATATTGCAATAACAAAAATAGGTGGTATGATTAGAAATGGAAAAGTACATAATATTATCTTTGCCACAGTTGACGAATCTCCACATTGTGTTCAAATGCACTATATTCAAGATGGGTTAAGAGAAATGATGAACTTAGAAAACATTAATATAAAGAATTATGTAGTTGTAAATGATGAATTAATTGAAATAAGCCCCAAACTTATTTTG
>CABRGI010000041.1 GCA_902470455.1 uncultured Parvimonas sp. | reverse complement strand
ATTCTCACTCATTAAATTCATAGTACTACCAAGTTTAGAAATTTCATAATCTCCAACCTCATCAGCTTTTTCATTTAACTGACCATCAGCTAATTTTAATGCTACATTGGTTAGCTTTTCTATAGGATTAACAATTTTAGTATTCATAAAAATACTTATACTAACACCTATTACAATTACAAAAAAACCAAACAAGAAAAATACTAGATACCTTTGAGCAATTATACTGTCAATATTTTCCATAGAAATTATAAATCTAGCTATTCCTACCTGTTCATTACCATTATTAAGAGGAATAGATACTGCTAATTCATTTTTTTTGGAAATAGAATTTCTATATACATTAGATCCATTGCTTCCATTTTTTGCAGAAATAACATCGCTTGTAGATAAAACTGTCCCTACTTGATTTCCATTTACAGTATCCATTAGCACTTTTCCAGAATTGTTTAAAATTTGAACTTCAGCATTCACTTCACTATAAAATTCTTCTATATCGTCTAAAACAAGTTCAGAAAGACTTGAGTTAGCTAAATGAGTTTCATAAAGCTTTGCACTATATTTTGCTTGACTTTGTATTATACCAGTTACCCCTGAATAATAATAATTCTTTATAGTAAATATCAAAAAAATTTCAAAAAAAACAACAATTAAGACTATTACCAAAAAAAACTGAGTCATAATCCTAGTTCTTAAAGATTTTTTTAATATCAAATCTTTAAAATCATTAAATTTTTCAACTAATTTATCATATTTTAGTTTGAATTCCATCTATATCCAGTCCCCCAAACTGTTTCAATATACTTTGGTTTACTTGAGTTATCCTCTATTTTTGCTCTTAATCTTCTTATATTAACATCTACAATTTTAATATCTCCATCAAATTCTTCTCCCCATGTCATATTTAAAAGTTCATTTCTTGAAAAAGCTCTTCCTGGATTTGACATAAAAATTGTAATAATAGTAAGCTCTGTTGGTGTAAGCTCAATTTCTTTTCCTTGTTTATAAAAATTTTTAGAATACAAATCTAATTTAAAAGGATATATATTAATTAAATCACTATTGTTTTGAATTGAATCTAAACGTCTAATCAAAGACTTTATTCTCAATATAAGTTCTACAGGGTTAAATGGTTTACTTAAATAATCATCTGTTCCACTTTCAAGACCATTAATTCTATCAACATCTTGTGTCTTTGCAGTAAGCATTATTATTCCAATTTTAGGAAGTTTTTCTCTTAAAATTTTACAAACTTCAAAACCATCTATTCCAGGTAACATTACATCTAAGATAACAACCTGAGGATTATATTTTAAAGCAAGTTCAACTCCAAGTTCCCCTGTACCTGCTTCTAAAACTTCAAATCCTTCTCTTTCCAAATTTATTTTTGTAAATAATCTAATATTTTCTTCATCTTCAACTAATAATATTCTACTCATTATTTCCTCCTTAATTATCAATTAATATATACTCTATTAGTATATATTAAATTACAATAAGTTTCAATAAAATTATTAGAATTAGATATAAAAAAATTGGGAAGTAACATACTTCCCAATTTAAGTTTTTGTTTAATAAATAACCGAAAAATATTTAACTAAACCATCTCATCAACTAATTCATTTAAGTCAACAAATTTTTCACTTTCTAATCCCTTATCTAACTTATTAACTTTTTTAATGTTTACTGCAGTAACTTTATATTCTGCAGTTTTAGTTATAGGGTCATAATGAGCACTAGTTAATTGATTAACTGGAGTTTCAGCAAAGTGGAATGTCATATAAATTAATCCAGGTTTCACTTTTTCAGTAATCTTTGCTCTACCAACTACACTACCTCTTCTTGATGTAACTCTCATGAAATCTCCATCTTCTAAACCATATTTAGCTGCATCTTCTGCGCAAATTTCAATTAATTCGTGAGGAAGAATTCCATCAAGAGCATCAGAGTATCTTGTCATTACATTATAATGATATAATGCTCTACCAGTTGATAGAATTATTGGATATTCTTCATTTTCAAGTTCTTTTGGTCCTTCATATTCTACAGGTATCATAAGAGCTCTTTCTCCTCTAGTAAATTTACCTTCGTGAAGATATTTTGTTCCCGGATGATCAACTGTAGGACATGGCCATTGAACTCCATTCAATTTTTCTATCTTATCATAAGTAATTCCTCTATAAGTAGGCATACATTTTCTTATTTCATCGAAAACATCTTCTGATGTTTCCCAATCAAAGCCTTTACCGCCAAGTCTCTTAGAAACATCTGCCAATATAGACCAATCCAACCTAGCTTGTCCAGGAGCTTCAACAGCTTTTCTTACTCTTTGAACTCTTCTTTCAGAAGCAGTAAATGTACCATCTTTTTCAGCATAACATGTAGCAGGTAAAATAACATCTGCAAGTTTAGCTGTTTCAGTTAAGTTAATATCTTGAACTACTAAAAAATCTAAATTATTTAAAGCGTGTTTAACATGATTTGCATCAGGATCTGATAATACAGGATCTTCTCCCATAATATACATTGCTTTAACAGAACCTTCTGCTGCTCCATCAAGCATTTCAGGAATTCTAAGTCCCATATTTCTATTTAATGTACAATCCCAATGTTTTTCAAATAGTTTTACATTTTCTTCTTCCAATACTTTATGATATCCAGGGAAATAGTTAGGTAACGCAGCCATATCACAAGCTCCTTGAACATTGTTTTGTCCACGAAGTGGGTTAATACCACCACCTTCAATACCTATATTTCCACATAGTAATGCTAAGTTTGATAAATTCATTACATTTGAAGTACCTGTTGTATGTTCTGTAATACCTAAAGTATAGAATATGCCAGCTCTTTCAGCAGAAGCATACATTCTTGCAGCTTCAAAAATTTGATCTACAGGAACTGTAGTGATTTTGCTTACTAGTTCTGGAGTGTATTTTGAAACAAGTTCTTTAACTTCTTCAAATCTTTCTACTTTTGATTCAACATATTCTTTAGCATATAATTCTTCAGAAATAATTATATTCATTATTCCATTTACTAAAGCTGCATCTGTACCAGATTTTAATGAAAGATGCAAATCAGCTTCTCTAGCTAATTCAGTCTTTCTTGGATCTACTACTATTAACTTTTTACCTTTTCTATGAGCTTGTTGCATCTTATTTCCTATTATAGGATGCGCCTCTGTAGTATTTGAACCTATTACAAACATTAAATCAGTTTTAAAAACTTCATTAACAGAGTTTGTCATAGCTCCTGAACCTAATGTTGTTGCAAGACCTGCAACTGTAGGAGCATGTCAGGTTCTAGCACAGTGGTCAACATTATTAGTCCCAATTGCAACACGCATCATCTTTTGGAATGCAAAGTTATCTTCATTACAAGTTCTAGCTGAACTTAAACCTGCAATTGAATCTGGTCCATAATTTTCTTTAGTTTCTTTTAATTTAGATACTACTAAATCTAAAGCTTCCTCCCATGTAGCTTTTTCAAATACACCATTTCTTTTAATCAATGGGTCTGTAAGTCTATCAGGACTGTTAATTAAATCTGTATGGAAACGTCCTTTTACACATAATTCTGTTCCATTTATCGGTGAATCCTCATTAGGAGTAACCCCTATAACTTTTCCAGTTTTAACATTAACATTCAAATCAAAATTACATCCTGTACCACAGAAAGGACAAGTAGTTCTGACCTTTTTTATTTCCCAAGGTCTAGTTCCCATTAATTGTTTATTAAGTAATGCTCCTGTTGGGCAAACACTAATACATTGTCCACAGAATCTACAATTTTCAGTACTCAAATCTAAATTTTTATGAGTACCGATATAGGCATTAAATCCTCTCTCCACAAAATCAATAGCACCTGTAACTTGAACATCTTGACAAACTCTAACACATTTACCACATAAGATACATTTATTTTGATCTCTAATCATAACCGGATTGTTAGCATCAATTTCATGATTTTGAACTTCTCCAATCCAAGTACCTTTTTTCATGCCATATCTATAACAATATTCTTGTAATTTACAGTTTCCAACCATATCACAAGTTAAACAATCACTTGGGTGATTAGAGAATAGCAAATCTAAAATATTTCTTCTTATTTTCGTTAATTTTTCAGTTTCAGTATTTACAACCATACCTTCTTTTACAAGTGTGGAGCATGCAGTTTCTAATTTTTTACTTCCTTCTATTTCTACAACACACATTCTACATCCTGCAAAGGCAGTAAGGCTTTTTTCATAACATAAATTTGGAATATCTACTCCAATTGTTTTTGCTGCTTCAATGATAGTAGTTCCTTTTTCAACACTAACATTTTTGCCATTTATAGTTAAATTAATTAAATTAGCCATAATAAACCTCCGGAACCTATCTTCTAATTATAGCATTAACTGGACATGCTGCTTCACAAGATCCACATTTAATACATTTAGATGTTTCAATAACGTGTAATTCTTTTTGAACACCATCAATACAATCAACTGGACAAGCTTTAGCACATTTTGTACATCCAACACATTTATCTGTAATAAAGAATTCAAGAAGTGATTGACAAACACCGGCAGGACACTTCTTATCATAAATATGAGCTTCATACTCATTTCTAAAATAATGAAGTGTACTAACTACAGGATTTGCTGCAGTTTGTCCAAGACCACAAAGAGAGGCAACAGTAATAGTTTCTGAAAGATCTTCTAACCTTTCAATATCTCCATCTTCACCTTTTCCTGAAGTAATCTTTTCTAATAACTCTAACATTCTTTTTGTACCTTCTCTACAAGGAACACATTTACCACAAGATTCTTCTACTGTAAAGTCTAAGAAAAATCTCGCAATATCAACCATACAGTCAGTTTCATCCATTACTACCATTCCACCTGATCCCATTATAGATCCAATTCTAGCAAGAGAACCAAAATCTACTGGAGTATCAAAGTAGTCAGTCGGAATACATCCACCAGATGGTCCACCGGTTTGAACAGCTTTAACTTTTTTATCATTACCGGTACCACCACCAATATCATATACAATTTCGTTTATAGTTGTCCCCATAGGAACCTCTACTAAACCTGCATTTGCAACCTTACCTACCAAAGCGAATACTTTAGTACCGGAACTATCTTCAGTTCCTATTGATTTATACCAATCTGAACCTTTATGCATAATTTGTGGTACATTAGCAAAAGTTTCAACATTATTTAAAACTGTTGGTTTTTGGAAAAGACCTTTAACAGTAGTTCTATAAACTTTAGTTCTTGGCATACCACGTTTACCTTCTATAGATTCTATAAGAGCAGTACCCTCTCCACAAACAAACGCTCCTGCTCCAAGTCTTAGTTCTACATGGAAACTAAAATCAGATCCCATGATATTATTACCTAAAAGATTTTTATCTTCAGCCTTTTTAATAGCTTCTCTTAAATTAATTACAGCTTTTGGATATTCAGCTCTAACATAAATAAAACCTCTATCAGCTCCAATAGCATATCCACAGATAGCCATTCCTTCTAATACAGAGTGTGGATCTCCTTCAAGAATAGATCTATCCATGAATGCACCAGGATCTCCTTCATCTGCATTACATACAACATATTTTTGTCCAGCAGGTTGTTGCATAGCTCCTTCCCATTTTTTTCCTGTAGGGAAACCTGCACCACCACGACCTCTAAGTCCTGAATTTTTCATTTCATTAACAACATCTTCAGGACTACAACTGTTAATAACTTTAGCTAATGCGTAATATCCACCAAGTGCAACATATTCATCAACACTATGTTCATCAACAATACCAAAATTTTTTAAAGCTATTCTAGTTTGTTTTTCAAAAAACTCTCCCTTTAGACGAATACCATTTTCGTCAATTATGTACTTATCAGGTTCTTTATTTAACCTTTCAATTAATAGAGGATAGTTTTCTTCTTTGATAGAATCCAGTATTCTAATATCAACTTCAGTCTTTATCATAAAATCACCCCTATTTATATTTTCTCATGATTCTTCTAATGTCTGCCTTTTTTATATGGGCATAAACATCTTCGTTAATTGTAACAACTGGAGCTAAATTACATTCTCCAATACAACGTGTTTGAGCTACTGAAAACATCAAATCCTCGCTAGTCCCACCAACTGCAACACCAACTCTATCGCAAAACTCATTTAAAATTTCTTGAGCTCCTTTTACATAGCATGCAGTACCCATGCAAACAGAAACTTGATACTTACCTTTAGGAATAAATGAAAATTGTGAATAAAAAGTTGCTACACCAAAAACTTTAGCAGGGAATATTTTCATTCTTTTTGCTATCAAATCCATTATTTCTTCTGGAAGATATCCAAAAATGCTTTGAGCTTCTTGTAAAACTGGCATTAACGCACCAGGAATACCTTTTTTCTTATCAATAAACTCACAAAGTTCGTCTATTTTGTCTTGATTCTCTTCAACATTAAAAACAAAAGCCATTTTTTGCCTCCTTTTAAATAGTTTTAGAAAAACCCATACAATTATATAGCAAAAAATAAATAGTATATATTTTAAAAATTAAATATTTAATTGTAAATTATAAAAATGTTAATATGTACTTTTTCTATATAACTAGTATGTAGTTATTCTATGTTAAA
>CABRGI010000040.1 GCA_902470455.1 uncultured Parvimonas sp. | reverse complement strand
AAGATTATTTAACTCATAACAAATATGAGCAAAAGTTTCCTCTATTGCTTTTTCTAACGACTTATTTTCTTTCAATATTTTATTCTTTATAGTATCTTTTAAAAATGGATCGTCTATCAATTCAATATGAACATTTAATAAATTCTCCAGTTTTTCATCATCCGCTTTAATTCTATCCGACTTTAAATATATTGACAACAAATTTTCAAATCTTTCAATTTCCTTTTCTTTTTCATCATCAGATATATTATCTTTAATAAAATTCTTTTCATAAAACAAAGTTATAGCTTTGCCATATGCAATTCCATCCGAAACGGAAAAACCATTATATATTCTCATAATACTCCACCAAAAAAGCTTCTCTTTCGAGAAGCTATCCTTAAAATTAATCAGCTAAATTTTCTATGAAGTTTACAACTTCCCCTAAAGTTTTTTCTTCATTTTCTCCATCAACTCTCAATGTTACTTCAGTTCCTTTAGAAATCCCTAAACTCATAACATTAAAAATACTTTTCGCATCAGCCACTTTGTTATCCAAAATAATTTCAATGCTTTCATCAAATTTCTTAACAAACTGAACTAAAGATGCAGCAGGTCTTGCATGTAATCCTGTCTCATTCTTTATTGTAACGTTTTTTTCTATCATAATTAGCCTCCTAAATCTTTTCATATTTAAACTACATATATATTTTACCACTATTATAAAAACAATTCAATAGTTTTAAAGAATTTTTTACAAACGTTTTTACAAAATTTATTGTCCTCTTAAAAGAATTTTCACAATAAAAAAACTCATAGAAAATGTATATTCAATTTTAATATACTTTATCTATGAGTTATAACTAATATTTAATTAGTCTTCTTCTTCTAAAACACCCTGTCTAAGTTGTCCACAAGCTCCATTAATATCATCTCCCTGTTTCTTTCTTATTGTTGCATTTATTCCATAATTTTCAAGTATTGACTTAAATGAGTAAATATATTTTGTACTAGGAGCTTCTCCATCAAACTCTTTTATTGAATTTAAAGGTATTATATTAATATGACAATTTAAGCCTTTCAAAATATTTTTAAGTTCCAACGCATGTTCTCTTGAATCATTTTGTCCTTTTATAATTGTATATTCAAAACTAACTCTTCTTGATGTCTTATCGAAGTAATATTTACATGCTTTTAATATTTCATCAATTGAAAAACTATCTGAAATAGGCATAATCTCTCTTCTTTCACTTTGGAATGGATTGTGAAGAGAAATTGTAAGTGTAACCGGTAATTTTTCATCAGCTAATTTATAAATATTATGGACAAGCCCACATGTTGAAATTGTAATATTCCTAAGACTTAAATTTTTACCTTTTTCAGAATTTATAATTTTCAAAAATCCTATTACATTCTTGTAATTGTCAAGTGGTTCTCCAATACCCATAATAACAACATTATTTATAGTTAAATTCAAATCATTCTCTATTAGATAAATTTGATTTAACATTTCACCAGAAGTTAAATTTCTTTTAAAATTTTCTTTTGTTGAAGCACAAAAAGTACAACCCATTCTACAACCTACTTGACTTGAAATACAAACTGTACAATAACTTCCATAGTCCATAAATACAGTTTCAATTATTCTATTATCATATAATTTAATCAAATATTTTTTTGTATTATCTAACTTTGATTCATATTTTGTATAAATTGAAGAAGTATTTATATATCCTATTTCCTTTAGTTTTTCAATTAAAACTTTAGGCAGTTGTTTGCAATTTTCTATTTCAAAGTTTTTCTTTTGGTGCATAAATCTAAAAAATTGTTCAGCCCTAAACTTCTTTTCTCCCAAACTCAAAAATAAATCTTCAAGCTCTTCAATTTTTAAAGAATTAAATTCTATTTTTTTATTTCCCATTCTTTTCTTCCCTTAGAATAAAATCTCTCAACAAATAATCAACAGACATAAAACGAACTTGTTTTTCTTGAACTTTTCCTTTTATTTTTCTAATCAATGTATAAGCGAGTTCTCCTGCAAGTCCTGCTCCTCTTGCAGTAATTATATTGTCATCTATACAAATTGCATCTTCTTTTACATTTGCATCAAGCAATTCATCTTCCATTCCAGGATAAATTACTGCATTTCTTCTGGATAAAACACCTGCTTTTGCAAGAACTGAAGGTCCTGCACAAATCGCAGAAATTAATTTATGCTCTTCGTCAAATTTCTTTATTATTTCTAAAACTCTTTTATCATCTCTGATATCAAAAGCAGCAGGAAGTCCACCAGGAATAATAATTCCTGCATATTCTTTTAAATTTATATTTTCAATCAAATCATCAGCTAAAACAGTTATTCCTCTATTACTTGTAACTTGAAGTTTTCCTGTAATTGAAATGATATCGACCTTAATATCCGCTCTTCTAAGATAATCAACTTGAGTAAGTGCTTCAACTTCTTCAAAGGTATCTGTTAAAATTAAAATATATCTATCCATTTTGCTCTCCTAATATTTTCCTTAAAAATTGTCCTGTATATGATTTCTCACATTTTGCAACTTCCTCAGGTGTGCCTGTTACTACAATGGTTCCTCCACCGTCGCCACCTTCAACACCTAAATCAATTATATGATCTGCAATTTTTATCATATCTAAATTATGTTCTATAACAATAACAGTATTTCCTTGTTCAACTAAGGTATTTAAAACTTCAATCAATTTTTTTATATCATCAATGTGTAATCCTGTAGTTGGTTCATCTAAAATATAAACAGTTTGTCCCGTTCCACGTTTAGCAAGTTCAGATGCAAGTTTAACTCTTTGAGCCTCTCCACCTGAAAGCTCTGTTGAGCTTTGACCAATCTTAATATAATCCAATCCTACATCATATAAAGTTTGTAATTTTCTTTTTATTGAAGGATGATTTTCAAAAAATTTAAGTCCATCTTCAACAGTCATTTCCAAAACATCTGAAATATTTTTTCCATTATATGTTACTTCCAAAGTTTCTCTATTATATCTTTTACCACCACAAACTTCACAAGGTACATATACATCAGGTAAAAAGTGCATTTCAACCTTTATTGTTCCGTCTCCTTTACAAGCTTCACAACGACCACCATGAACATTAAAACTAAATCTACCTTTGCTATATCCTTTCATTTTTGCCTTTGTAGTCATGGCAAAAACATCTCTTATATTATCAAAAAGTTTAGTATAAGTTGCAGGATTTGAACGCGGAGTTCTACCTATCGGACTTTGGTCAATTTCAATAACTTTATCAAGCTTTTCATAGCCCTCTATCCTATCAAATTTTCCTGTTTTTTGTTTGCTCCTATTTAATTTGTTTGACAATTCTTTATTTAAAATTGAATTTACCAAACTGCTCTTTCCACTTCCGGAAACCCCGGTTACACAAGTAAAAACACCAATAGGAAATTCAACATCAATATTTTTTAAATTATTTTCTCTTGCTCCAAAAACTTTAATTGTATCTGTAAATTTTCTTCTTTGTTTAGGAACTTCTATTTTACTTTTTCCAGAAAGATATGCACCTGTAATAGATTTTTTACTCTTCATAATATCTTTAAGAGTTCCCTGTGCGACAACCTCTCCACCATGAATACCTGCTCTTGGTCCAATATCTACAATATGGTCAGCACAACGAATAGTATCTTCATCATGTTCTACTACAATCAAAGTATTTCCAAGATTTGTTAAATTTCTCAAAGCATTTAAAAGTTTTTCATTATCTCTTTGATGTAAACCTATACTTGGTTCATCCAAAACATAAACAACTCCAACAAGCCCCGAACCGATTTGAGTTGCAAGTCTAATTCTTTGACTTTCTCCTCCTGAAAGAGTTCCTGCACTTCTTGCCAAAGTTAAATATTCAAGACCTACATCTTTTAAAAATTTAAGTCTTTCTTTAATTTCCTTTAAAATTCTTTCACCAATAATACTTTCAGTTTCTGTTAATTCTAAATCATTAAACCATTCATTTAATTTTTGAACAGACATTGCAGTAACATCTGAAATATTTTTATCTCTTATAAAAATTGAAAGAGCTTTTTCATTAAGTCTTTTTCCTTTACAAGTTTCACATTCCATTTCAGACATCACTGTTTCAATTTTTTCTCTCATAGAAGACATTGGAGAACAAGCATATCTTCTTTCTAAATTCTTTACTATTCCTTCAAATGGTTTATTAAAAGTTTTATTTTCATTTGTGAACTTACTTTCAAACCTAAATTTTATATTTCTTGATCCTGTACCATAAAGAAGTTCATCTATAGTTTCTTTACTTAAATCTTTAAAAGGAGTATTTTCATCAAAACCGTTATATTTTATGATTTCGTGAAATATTTTGTAATAGTATCCATCTTCCCCAGTAGTCATGTTGTAACATTCAATAGCTCCCTCTAAAAGTGATTTATTCTTATCAGGAATCACCAAATCCGGATCTATAATTTTATGACTTCCAAGTCCATTACAATCATGACACATTCCAAAAGGACTGTTAAAAGAAAAAGTTCTAGGTTCAATTTCATCAAATGAAATATGCCCGTTAGGACAGGACATTTTTTCAGAAAATAAAATTTCTTCTCCATCAACCACTTTAACCTTAACAATACTGTCACTAAATTTAAAAGCTGTTTCCAAACTCTCTGTAAGTCTTGACTCAATTCCTTCTTTTACAACAAGTCTATCAACTACAATATCAATATTATGTTTTTTATTTTTATCTAACTCAATTTCTTCAGTAAGTTCATATTCCTTATCGTCAATAATTGCACGAACAAAACCTTGAATTTTTATATTTTCTAAAAGTTTTTTATGTTCTCCCTTTTTCCCACGAATTACAGGAGCTAACACAAATATCTTACTTCTCTCTTCAAGTTTCATAACTCTATCAACCATTTGGTCGATACTTTGACTTTTTATTTCAGTTCCACATATTGGACATTTTGGAATTCCAATTTTTGCAAAAAGCAATCTTAAATAATCATAAATTTCAGTAACAGTTCCTACAGTAGATCTTGGATTTCTATTTGTAGTTTTTTGATCAATAGAAATTGCCGGACTTAGTCCATCAATATATTCAACATCAGGTTTATCCATTTGACCTAAAAATTGTCTTGCATAACTTGATAAGCTCTCAACATATCTTCTTTGCCCTTCGGCATAAATTGTATCAAAAGCTAAAGATGATTTTCCACTTCCACTAAGTCCTGTAAAAACAACCATTTTATCTCTTGGAATTTCCAAATCTATATTCTTTAAATTATTTACTTTTGCTCCTTTAATTCTAATTGTATTTTTAGACATCTAATCCCCACATTTCTTTTAATCGCTTTATTTCATCTCTAATTGAAGCTGCTCTTTCAAAATCTAAAGAGTCAGCAGCAGATAACATTTCATTTTTCAAATCTTCAATGAAACTTTCATAATCTTTAATTTCAACATCTTCTGTTTTATAATCCACATTATCCTCAGCAACCTTAGTAGCTTGAATAATCTCTCTAATATCTTTCTTAACACTCTTTGGAGTGATATTATGCTCTATATTATATTTATTTTGTATTTCACGTCTTCTATTTGTTTCCTTAATTGCCACATCCATTGACTTTGTAATTCTATCTGCATACATAATAACTCTTCCGTTTACATTTCTTGCAGCACGTCCGATTGTTTGTATCATAGAAGTTTCAGAACGTAAAAAACCTTCCTTATCTGCATCCATAATTATAACCATACTTACCTCAGGCAAGTCAAGACCTTCTCTTAGCAAGTTTATTCCTACTAAAACGTCAAACTTTCCAACACGCAAATCTCTAATTATTTCCATACGTTCAATAGTATCAATATCACTATGCAAATAAGTTGTTTTTATTCCTACATTTTTTAAATAGTCTGTTAAGTTTTCAGCCATTTTTTTAGTCAAAGTTGTAATTAAAACACGTTCTCCTTTTTTAATAACTGAATTTACTTCGCCGATTATATCATCAATTTGTCCTTCTGTCTTTCTAACTTCAATTAAAGGATCCAAAAGTCCTGTAGGTCTTATAATTTGTTCAACTTCTTCTAAATTATGGCTTTTTTCGTACTTGCCAGGAGTTGCAGATACATATAAGATTTGATTTACCATACTTTCAAATTCTGTGAATTTTAATGGTCTGTTATCCAAAGCAGAAGGCAATCTAAATCCATAATCAACCAAATTTTGTTTTCTACTTCTATCCCCTTCATACATTGCTCCAATTTGTGGAACAGTAACATGACTTTCATCTACAATAATCAAAAAGTCATCAGGAAAATAATCAATCAAAGTATAAGGTCTTGAACCTCTTTCTCTACCACTTAAATGAGCAGAATAATTTTCTACACCACTACAAAATCCAATTTCTTGTAACATTTCCAAATCATATTTTGTTCTCTGTTCAAGTCTTTGAGCTTCAACTAATTTATTTTCTTGATTTAAAACTAAAAGTCTTTCTTCCAATTCTTTTGAAATTGTACCAATAGCTCTTTCAATTTTTTCAGAACTAGTAGCGAAGTGAGAAGCAGGATAAATTGCAACATGCTCACGAGTTCCTATTACATTACCTGTTAAGGCATCAATTTCTGAAATTTTATCTATCTCATCTCCAAAAAATTCTACTCTAATACTATTTTCAGATGAAGAAACCGGAAATATTTCTAAACTGTCTCCCCTTACACGAAAAGTTCCACGAATAAAATTAATATCATTTCTTACATATTGAATATCTACAAGTTTTCTTATAACTTCATCTCTATCTTTTATCATTCCTGGTCTTAATGAAACAACTAAATTTTCATAGTCTATTGGATCACCTAAACCATAAATACAAGAAACGGAAGCAACAATGATTACATCTCTTCTTTCAAAAAGAGACATTGTAGCGGAGTGCCTAAGTTTATCTATCTCATCATTTATTGAGCTGTCT
>CABRGI010000039.1 GCA_902470455.1 uncultured Parvimonas sp. | reverse complement strand
CTAGTTAAATTTTAAGTTTTTATATGTTTTAAATTTTTACATAGGAGGAGTTATGAAAAAGAAATTTTTATCAAGAATTTTTTTAGTTTTGTCTTTACTTATGTTAAATGTATTAGTTTTAAATAAGTATACAGATAAAGGCATTGTCGTTGCAGAAGGCTTTAATGGATGGAAAGAAGAGGTTAATGAAAAGTATTTTTTCCAAAATGGTAAAAAATTTACAGGTGAATATCAAAATAAATATTTTGTAGATGGAAAATATGCTAATGGAGTATATAATGGCATCTTATATAAAAATGGAAATGTTTCAACAAATGTTTATTTAGATGGAATTTTTTATGCTTCTGATGGAAAACCTGCAAATGGTTGGCATGATGATGGGAAAGCATGGTATTTCTTTAAAGATGGTAAAAAATATACAGGAAAAGCTGTAGATGGAAACGGCGAGATGTATTTTATTAATGGGAAATATGCGAATACTTATGTGGATGGATTTTTTTATAAGGATGGAAAACTTTCTAATTGGTGGTGCGATGACGGAAATGCATGGTATTTCTTCCAAAACGGTAAAAAACATAATGGTTATGGTGTAGATGGAAACGGAAAAAGATATTTTGTAAACGGAAAATATGCTAATGGAGTATATAATGGAAAATTATATAAAAATGGTTTGGAGTCAAAAGGACAAACTTATGTAAATGGAATATTTTATGATGAAAATATAAAACCTGCAAGTGGTTGGTATGATGATGGAACTGCATGGTATTTCTTTAAAGATGGTAAAAAATATACAGGAAAAGCCGTAGATGGAAACGGTGAAATGTATTTTGTGAAAGGTAAATATGCGAATACTTATGTAGATGGAATTTTTTATAAGGATGGGAAGCTTGCTAATTGGTGGTGTGATGACGGAAATGATTGGTATTTCTTCCAAAAAGGTAAAAAACATAAGGGCTATGGAATAGATGCTAATGGAAAGAGATATTTTTTAAATGGAAAATATGCCAATGCTTATATAGATGATATATTTTATTCTGAAGGAAAAATTGCAAACTGGTGGTGTGATGATGGAAATGATTGGTATTTTTTCCAAAAAGGTATAAAGCATAATGGTTATGGAATAGATGCTAACGGAAAAAGATATTTTGTAAACGGGAAATATGCCAATGGAGTATATAATGGAAAATTATATAAAAATGGTTTGGAGTCAAAAGGACAAACTTATGTAAATGGAATATTTTATGATGAAAATATAAAACCTGCAAGTGGTTGGTATGATGATGGAACTGCATGGTATTTCTTTAAAGATGGTAAAAAATATACAGGAAAAGCCGTAGATGGAAACGGTGAAATGTATTTTGTGAAAGGTAAATATGCAAATACTTATATAGACGGACTTTTTTATAGAGAAGGTAAGATTGCCAATTGGTGGTGTGATGACGGAACTGCATGGTATTTTTTCCAAAAAGGTAAAAAGTATACAGGTTATGGTGTAGATGCAAATGGAAAAAGATATTTTATAAAAGGAAAATATGCCAATGGAATATATAATGGCAAATTATATAAAAATGGTTTGGAGTCAAAAGGAAGAACTTATGTAAATGGAATATTTTATGATGAAAATTTAAGTCCTGCAAATGGTTGGTATGATGATGGCTTTACGTGGTATTTCTTCAAAGATGGTAAAAAGTATACGGGAAAAGCTGTAGATGGCAATGGAGAGATGTATTTTATAGAAGGAAAGTATGCTAATGCTTATATTAAGGGTGTTTTCTATGGAGAAGGTAAGATTGCAAATGGTTGGTATGATGATGGATACGATTGGTACTTCTTTGTAGACGGGAAAAAACTTACAGGTTTTGGAGTAGATGGTAACGGAAGAAGATATTTTGTAAAGGGGAAATATGCTAATGGATATTACAATGGGAAATCTTATTTAGATGGAGAAGAAGTAGATTTAGCAGATTCTGATTGGTATGTTACAGATGGTGTTTGGAAATCTAAAAAAACAGGTAGAAGTTGTTATGTAAATGGCGACTTTATAGTTATAAGTTTAAGTGATCAAAAATTATGGCTTGTTAGGGATGGAAGAATAATTTCTAAAATCGGTATTGTAAGTGGGAAACCTTCAAGCCCTACTGTAAGAGGAAATTTCAGAGTGCTTTCAAAAGAATATTCAAGGATATTAATAGGTCCGGGATATGCTTCATGGGTTCAATATTGGATGCCATTCTATGGCGGATATGGAATTCACGACGCAAATTGGCAACCATCTTCTGCTTTCTCAAATAGTAGTTACTATAGATGGGGAGGATCACATGGTTGCGTAAATGTTCATCCTAGTAAAATGGGATATATTTACAGTAATTCTTATGTTGGAATGAGAGTTATAGTTTATTAGTATTGATTTTAATATATAAATATGTTAGAATTATTTTGTTAATACTTACGTTGAACGATAAAAAATAGTATAAAATTTTTAGAGAGTGATTGTTTGGTGAAAAATTACATTTTTGTATTATGGGGAAATCGGGAGTAATTTGATTAGAGTGATGTTTTTAACATAATTAGGGTGGAACCACGGTCATATCGTCCCTTGCGATATGGCCTTTTTGTTTATTTAATTTTAGGAGGAATATTATGAAATCAGAAAAAAGTATGGAAAAAGTTGTTTCTTTATGTAAAAGTAGGGGAATAATTTATCCAGGGTCAGAAATTTACGGTGGACTTGCTAACACTTGGGATTATGGTCCTTTAGGAGTGGAATTTAAAAATAATGTAAAAAAAGCTTGGTGGCAAAAATTTGTTCAACAATCAAAATACAATGTTGGTCTTGATAGTGCAATTTTGATGAATCCGGAAGTTTGGGTTGCATCAGGTCATGTTGGAAGTTTTAGTGATCCTTTGATTGACTGCAAAGAATGTAAATCTCGTTTTAGAGCTGATAAACTCATTGAAGATTTTTATTTTGAAAATAATCTTGGGGATATAAATGTTGACGGTTGGGAAAACGAAAAAGTTGAAGAACTAATGAAAGAAAAAAATATTTGTTGTCCAAATTGTAAAAAACAAAATTTTACTGGTATTAGAAGATTTAATCTTATGTTTAAAACTTTTCAAGGTGTTACTGAAGATAGTAAATCTGAAATTTATTTAAGACCTGAAACTGCACAAGGTATTTTTGTTAATTTTAAAAATATCGCAAGAACTTCAAGAAAGAAAGTTCCTTTTGGTATTGCTCAAGTTGGGAAATCTTTTAGAAATGAAATTACTCCGGGTAATTTTACTTTTAGAACTCGTGAATTTGAACAAATGGAATTAGAATTTTTCTGCAAACCTGGAGAAGATTTAGAATGGTATGAATATTGGAAAAACTATTCTTTTAATTGGTTATTGTCTTTAGGAATGAATGAAGAAACTTTAAGACTTAGAGACCATGAAAAAGAAGAATTGAGTTTTTACAGCAAAGCTACTTGTGATATAGAATTTTTATTCCCATTTGGTTGGGGAGAACTTTGGGGAATTGCAGATAGAACAGATTATGACCTATCAAGGCATATTGAAGTTTCCGGAGAAGATTTAAGATATATTGACCCTGTTACAAATGAAAAATATATTCCATATTGTATTGAACCTTCACTTGGCGCTGATAGAGTTGCATTAGCTTTTCTATGTAATGCTTATGATGAGGAAGAAATAGGAGAAGGAGATGTTAGAACTGTTTTAAGACTTCATCCCGCTTTGGCTCCATTTAAGGCTGCAATTTTACCACTTACTAAAAAATTGTCAGAAAAATCTGATGAAATTTATGATGAACTTTCAAAATATTTTATGATAGATACAGATGTTTCAGGAAGTATTGGAAAAAGATACAGAAGACAAGATGAAATTGGAACTCCATTCTGTATAACTGTCGATTTTGATACTTTGGAAGATGAATGTGTAACTGTAAGATTTAGAGATACAATGGAACAAGAAAGAATTAAGATTTCGGAATTAAAAGATTTCATTGAAAAATCTTTAGAATTTTAGGAGGTAATTATGGTTAAGAAAAAAGTTGTTTTTGGTTCAAGTATGTGCCCTGATTGTATAGTTATGAAGGAGGCACTTGATGAAAGAGGAGTTAAGTATTTGTATTTAGACATTACTGAAAATTTAGCAAATCTTAAAAAATTTTTAAAATTTAGAGAAAATCCTGCTTTTGATTTTGCAAAAGAAAAAGGCTCAATAGGAATTCCTGCAATGGTTGTAAATGATGGGGAAAAAATACTTTTCAGCATAGAAGAATTTGATGAATATAATAAATAGGAGGCAATTATGTTAGAAAATTTAAAACCTGAAAGAGTTTTTTATTATTTTGAAGAGCTTACAAAGATTCCAAGAGAATCAGGAAATGAAAAGGCAGTCAGCGATTATTTATATAGAGTTGGAAAGTCTTTAGGACTAGAAACTATTCAAGACGAAAGCAACAATATTGTTATAAGAAAACCTGCATATAAAGGGTATGAAGACCATGAACCTGTTGTTATTCAAGGACATATGGATATGGTTGCTGAAAAAGCTGACGGAGTTGAACATGATTTTCTAGTTGATCCTATTCCTGTAATTGTGGATGGAGATTGGGTTAAGACCGAAGGTACAACTCTAGGAGCTGATGACGGAATTGCAGTTGCAATGGGACTTGCTATTTTGGAAGATAAAGAAGCTAAACATCCTGCACTTGAACTACTTGTAACTACTGATGAAGAGAGAACAATGGCAGGAGCAAGGGCTGTAAAGAGAGAACTTTTAAACGGAAGAAAACTTTTAAATATTGACGCAGAGGAAGAAGGAGTGCTTTTATCAGGTTGTTCAGGTGGACATAATGTTATGGGAACTTTGAAGGTTAAATTTGAAGAAAATGATAAGAAAAATACTTTTGTTTTATCTGTAAATAATATGCTTGGTGGTCACTCCGGAATGGAAATTCATCAACAAAGAGGAAATTCATTGAAGTTTGCCCTTAGAGCTATGGATAGGGTAAAAGAAATTGCTGATTACAGATTAGTTAGTATTGAAGGTGGAACAAAACATAATGCAATTCCTAGAGATGCAAAAGTAATTTTTACAAGTGATGCTGACGAATTTAACATTGATTTTTCTAAATTGATTAGTGAATATCCACTTGATAAAGATATGAGAGTTTCTATAGAAAAAATTGAAAATGTAAAAGAAGTTTTATGTAATGGATGTCAAGAAAAAATTGAAAATGTAATTAGAAACATTCCTCACGGAGTATATTCAATGATGGAAGAATATCCTTCAATTGTTGAATGTTCAGATAACTTTGCAATGATTAAATTTGAAGGAAATTTTGTTAGATTTACACTTTCTTTAAGAAGTTCAAATCCTAAGACTTTTGAAGAATATACAAATATTGTAAAGGCAGTTTATGAAAAAAACGGCGTTGAATATACTTTAGAAGATTATTATAAACCTTGGGAATTTGCAAAAATTTCAAAATTAAGGGATACTGCATTACAAGTTTATAAGAATTTAACAGGAAAAGAAATGAAAGTTGAAGTTGTTCATGCTGCATTAGAACCGGCAGTTTTTATTGATACATTTCCGGATATGGAAATGATATCAATAGGACCTACAATGAAAGATGTTCATAGTCCTGTTGAAAGATTGAACATTCCTTCAACAGAAAGAACTTTTGAATTTGTAAAAAAATTATTAGAAGATTTATAAAAATCATAAATTTAAAAAATCGCAAGGAAAATTCTTGCGATTTTTTTATGTACTACTCACCAAACACTTTTGTGAAAGGCGAGGAATTTTTTAGTTTAAGCATTTTCATTTAGTACTTCAAGAAGTAAATCTAAATTTAGTCCGTGAACCATTGTTGCTTCTTCAAGAGTTTCCATTTGACTTGCAGGACAACCTACACAGGAAAGTCCAAAATTAAATAGAATTTCAACAGCATCCGGATGAATTTGGATAATGTCTCCGATTAGCATATCTTTTGTTATTTTCATAACTCCACCTCCTAGTTATCTTATACCCATATAATACAGGTAATTTAGAAAAAAATCAAGTTATATTTAACTCTAAAAAATAAAATTGTTTAGTTGTAAAATATCGTGGTACATATAGAATGAAAGATTAGACTATTATTAGATTTTGTGATAAAATAATTAGGTTATATGGAGGATTATTATGAAATGTTGTGATAATAAAAAAGTAATAGATAATTTATATAGAAACATTGCTTTAAATGATAGTTTAAGAGAAACAGAAGATAGTAAAGAGCTTGAAAAGAAAATAGCTCTAAGTTTAGGATATACTTTAGAAGATTTAGAAAATGGGGCAAATCTAGGCTTGGGTTGTGGAAATCCAATTGAAAATGCAAATTTAAAATCTGGAGAAACAGTTTTAGATTTGGGTTGTGGTAAAGGAATGGATGTATTTAAAGCTTGTAAAATAGTCGGTGAAGAAGGCTTGGTAATCGGAGTAGATAGACTTGCTGAAATGGTTGACAAAGCAAAGTATATAAGAGGTAAAAAAGGATTTTTAAATACAGATTTTAGAGTATCTGATATAGATGATTTAAAAGTAGAAAATGATACAGTTGATTGTGTAATTTCAAATTGTGTAATAAATTTATGTGAAGATAAGGAGAAAGTTTATTCTGAAATATTTAGGGTTTTAAAACCCGGTGGAAGAATTTCAATTTCAGATATTGTCCAATTTAATGAGTTGCCAGCTTGGGTAAAAGATGAACCAATTTTTCATGCGACTTGAGTAGCGGGATCTATAACTTCGGAGAAGTTAAAGAATATATTGAAAAAGGTTGGCTTTGAACTTTATACAATAATTGAAGAAGAGTTGACAGACGAATATCTTGCAAAATGGGGACATAAATTAGATTTAAAGAAGTATATAAGACGTGGTAAAATTTTAGGATTTAAACCGAAAAATTAGGGAGAAAAAATGTATAA
>CABRGI010000038.1 GCA_902470455.1 uncultured Parvimonas sp. | reverse complement strand
TTTTTAAAATAAATAGAAATTTAATTTCTATAAAGGAGGAAGTAAAATGAGCTTTGGTAAAAAAGTTAAAACTTTAAGAGAAGAAAAAAATCTAACTCAAAAAGAACTTGCTGAGCTTCTAGGGACAACTTCTAAGACTGTTAGCAATTATGAGGCAAAGGATTTAAGACCTAGAAAAATGGAGATGTACGAAAAACTCGCTAGTATTTTCGATGTAAATGTAAATTATTTGCTTACTGATGAGGAATATTTTATTATAAATTCTACAGAAACGTTCGGCTATAAGGGAGCAAAGGATGCACAAAGTTTAGTTGAGTCTATGGCTGGACTTTTTGCAGGCGGAGAGCTTCCTGAAGAAGATAAGGATGTACTTTTTGAAGCTATTTCAGAAGCATATTGGCAATCAAAATTAAAGAATAAAAAGTATGGAAAAAATAAAAAGTAGGTAAAAAAATGAGTAATAAATGGATTTACGACAAGGTCAACAGTCTTGTTAAGAAATATCAAACCAGAGATCCCGAAAAACTTATTAAAATGCTAAATATTAATTTATTATATATGAATCCGACTAATTCTCTACTTGGTATGTATAAAGTTATTTTAAGAAATAGATTTATCTTTATACCGAATAATGTTGGAAGTCTCAAGAAAACTGTATTGGCTCACGAACTGGGACATGACCAACTTCATAGGAAGGAATGTATCAAAGGCGCAAGTTTTCACGAAAGCAGAATTTTTAATCCTACAAATATTTATGAAATGGAAGCGAATGTCTTTGCTGCCCATCTTTTGATTTCAGATGAAGATATTATCTCAATGATAAAATATGCACAAAGCGACAGAGAGCTTGCCTATGAACTGGGGGTTGACATTAATCTTTTAAATTTAAAAATTTCAGAAATGGCAAAGATGAATTTACTAGATATTAGTAAGGATAATAATTTTGCACCCGATTCTACATTTTTAAAAGATTATAAACCGCTTGATGACGATTGGAATGATATTTAATTTTTTATAAGGAGGAGTTATGGGTTTAATAGATTATTCTAAAGAGCCCCGTTCAGACATTGCATTTATTGATATGAAGTCATTTTATGCAAGTGTGGAATGTGTTAAAAGAGGGCTACATCCTCTAAACACTTCCCTTTGTGTTATGAGTAGAGCTGACAATTCAAAAGGTCTGATACTTGCAAGTTCTCCTACTTTTAAAGAAGTTTTCGGAAAGAAAAATGTTGGAAGAAGCAGAGATCTTCCTTTTGATATTAATACAAGAAAATTTAATTATGCAAATGCTTATAGGCAAAATATTAAAATAACGAGAGAATATGTAAACTTTATTGAAAAATGGGCAGCCAAAACTTTTATCGTTCCGCCGAGAATGGCACTTTATATTGAAGATAATTTAAAAATACAAAAAATTCTACAAAACTATGCGGGTAAAGATGAAATTTATCCATATTCCATTGATGAGGGCTTTATAGATTTAACAACTTCATTGGACTATTTTATTTCGGATAAAAGCGTGAACAGAAGAGAAAAATTAGATATAATATCTGCGAAAATTCAAAATGAAATCTGGAGAGAAACGGGAATTTTTTCAACTATTGGAATGAGTAATTCAAATCCCCTACTTGCAAAATTGGCTCTGGATAATGAAGCTAAAAAAAATAAAAATATGAGAGCTAATTGGTCTTATGAGGATGTTGAAACAAAGTTATGGAAAATAGAAAAATTGACTGACTTTTGGGGAATTGGAGGAAGAACAGCAAAAAGACTTGAAAAACTTCATATCAATTCTATAGAGGAATTGGCAAATGCAAATCCTGACAGATTAAAAAAAGAGTTTGGAATTATTGGAGTTCAGCTTTGGTTTCATGCAAATGGTGTAGATGAGAGCAAAGTTACAAGACCTTATATCCCACAGTCAAAGGGAATTGGAAATTCACAGGTTCTTCCTAGAAATTACAATAGACGTTCAGAAATTGAAATTGTACTTAGAGAAATGGCTGAACAAGTGGCAACAAGACTTAGAAGAATAAACAAAAAGGCGACTGTAATTTCTATTCATATCGGTTTTAGTTATGATGAAGAATTAAAATCGATTAATTCAAGTAAAAAAATTGAGCCAACACAGAGTACAAAAGAGCTTACAAATCATGTTCTATCCTTATTTAGAGAAAAATATAGGGGTGGCTCTGTAAGAAATATTGGAGTTAGATTCGATAAATTGACGGATAAAAATTATACAGTCATAAGCCTATTTGACAATATAAAGAAAATTGAAAAAAACACAAAACTAGAAAAAGCCATTGATGAAATAAGAGATAAATTTGGCTATCTATCAATTCAAAAAGCAACAGCATTAATGGAAGGCTCAAGAGTAAAAGAGCGAAGCACCTTAATTGGTGGGCATTGTGGAGGATTGGACGGAATAATATGATTAATCGTAGTTACCTGCCATATAAATCGGCAAGAGAATATTTAGACAGAGGAATGGCTAAGTGGATGGGTTTTTTCATTTCAGAACATTCAACCGCCCTTTCAAAAGAGGGTGATACAATTGACTTTACAAATGCTATGAACGAGGAAGAAAAGCTATTTTTCTTGTCATGGGCATTTTTTAATAACAAAAAAATTTTACTCTATACAAATTTACAAAAAGAGCCATATCTTGGAAAAATTTACGATATGACAAAGGATAAACTGTATCTAAATATGAAAAAAAGAACTCCTAACTTTTTGTATTCACAAATTTTGAAACTTACAATTGCAGAGGTGATTGAAGATGAATAATATTGAAAAAAACAATATTCAATTTGACTATTTTAGTAGTAATTACCAAAAATTTGAAGAAGACTTTTACAGATTTTCAGATATTAACATCCCTCTAACATTTCTAACTGACGATATCTTAAAACTTATGGTAAAAACTAAAAAAAGTTACTTTAGACTAAATGCCATAAATTCCAGAGACAAAAAAGACCATTACTTTATCTTTAAAGAACATACTCATCTTGATAATACAAAAGTATTAAGATATGAATATGTCGGACATAAATCTTCAATATGAAAAAAGCCCGTAAAATAGTATTTATTTTAAGGGCTTTTTAATTATTTATTTTGATTTTTTCGCTATTTTAATCTTATATATTTTGTAGCTCTACCAATACCTTCTCTGTAGATTTCTCCCTCTTCTACTAATTTTCTTAAAGAACCTTCAATAGAACTTAAACTTAGATTTGGACAAAGCTCTCTAATATCTTGCTTTGTAAATCTTCCGATTTTCTGTGAAATAGCCTTTCTTACAAGCTCTATAGCAGGAAGTTTTTCTTCTACAATGGAAAATCTATCTTCAAATTCCTTATATCCTGCAAGAATTATACCTAATAAATATTTCATAAATGGAAAAATATCCTCATCTTCTTTATGCCAATTTAACCCTGATTTTTGAAGTGCTTCATAATAAGCTGATTTATCCTTTGCAATCAAAGCCTCTAAAGATATATATTTACCTACATAAAAACCGCTTCTATAAAGTAAAAGGGTTGTAAGTAATATGCTTAATCTGCCATTTCCATCATTAAATGGATGAATACATAAAAAATCGTGAATAAAAATTGGAATAGCAATAAGTGGATCTATATTGAAATTTCCAATAACTTTATTGTATTCATTACAGATATTTTCCAAAGCTTCAGGTGTTTCAAAAGGTGAAAGAGGTGTAAATAAAATTTCTGACTCTCCATTTGAATAATTTATAGTAATATAATTTTGAATATTTTTAGTCTTTCCTGCAAGTGGATTATCCATATATTTAAACATCATTTTATGCATTTGCAAAATATAATTCTTTGAAATTGAAATGACATCAAAATTTTCGTGAATAAGATTAAGAACATCTCTATACCCGGCAATCTCCTGTTCATTTCTATTTCTTGGAGTCGTCTTTTCTTCAACTAACTTTTTAAGTCTTGCACTTGTAGTAATAATTCCCTCAATCTCATTTGAAGCCTCTGTACTTTGAATCTTTGCAATTTCAATAAGTTTATTTAATTCTTCAGGTCTTTGCTTTAAATATAATTCCTGTTTTCCTTGATACTTATAAATTGAAGCGACTAAAGATAAAATTTCAGAGTCCCATTTTTTATCTTTTATTTTGGAATAATTAAAATTTCTCATTGAATTTCTCCTTAAAATAATTTTATCCCTTAAAATATACCATATTTTAAGGGATAAATCAATATTTAAGGGAAATTTTATTTTTATAAAAATTAATAAAAACAATTTGAAGTTTTTTTACTTTTCACGTCTAGCTACTAAACGAAGTCACTTTCCTTTTACGTCATCTCGACCGAAATGAGTGAAACGAATGAAGTGGAGAGATCTCATACTTATTCTTGTTTACAAGAATAAGTAAATGTATCGTAGATACATAAAATTATTTAAATTACGTATTTATCCACAAAAAAATCAACGGATTTTCGTTGATTTTTTCACTATTTTAAATATTATTCTCCTTATAAATCTAGCAAATACACAGTTTCCGGAGTTATTACACCATTTTCAGTATGAATTCTCCAATCACTCACATAATCTATAGAATATATCCCCTCATCACCTTCATGCAAATTAGGAATATTATAAGGTTCTTGAGTCAATCTTGCTTTAAATTTATCTCCCTCCATTGAAAGAGCTTCAAACCAAATATGCTCACGATTTTTACTATCCAAATTACCATCTTCATCTATTGTTTCAAGACCTAGCTTTACTATAACAACAATATCTTCCTTACCATCTTGTTTTTCCTTAAGCATTCTTTCAACATAAGAAAATCTTTCTCTTGCCAAAAAACTCATTCTAGCAGTTTCCTCAGTACTTATATAATACAGAGGATTATTTTCCAGTTTTTTTGTGAACTCTGAAGGCTTTCTTAAATAATTTTTATTAAAATCGTCTTCACTTCCATAAAGGAAAAGTATATTTGTTTTAGAATTATGTGATTCTTTTCTATCTTCAATACCTCCAAGAATATCCTTAGGATAATATTTCAAGGCATTTATCCATTTTTTTGATGTAGCAACTATTGGTTCTCCATCGTAAAAAACTCCCAAATGTATTGTTTCTTCTCCATTTTGATTTCCTTCATCTTCTAATGTTGGATTTTTTTCATCTAACAATCGACATGCATAATTTGAAATTAAGTCATAATGTGTTCTGGAGTCGTCCTTATTTGAACCCAAAAATTCAATTTCGTGTAGATTACATCTGCACAAACCATGTGTATGTAACCACACTTCATTTTCATCATAAACAGCTTGAACAGTATATAAACTTATCGGAGCAGGAAGAACATTTGATTTTACTGCTAACTCAACCCATTTTTTATTTAACATTCTCTCAGCACTTTCATCACAAAGAGCCACCATTTCAGGAATCATAGCATAGATAAGTTTAAGCTGTAAATGATAACATTTTTTAGGATTACCATTAAATTTCATATAAACATTTAAAGCCTTATTTGCTTTTAAAATCTGTTCTTTTTCCTCTTCTGTAAAATATTGCAGTTGCCATTGATACATTTCTTCTGTATAAAAATCTCCAATATAAAATCCTACTTCAAAGTCAGTACCTTCGTACGATATAACAAGTTTTCCGGGTAAATCTTCACTTGGCATAATTTTTTCTTTAATTTCAATACCATCTATAGCTTTAATATTAGCAAAAACATCTTCTGTAATTGTGTAATTTTCAGGTGTTAAAGCTAACATATACGAAAATTCTTCCCAATAAGCAAGAGGTTCTTCTTTAATTAAAGTAGGAGAATAAACGTCATTAGAATACTCTTCATTTTTTTCCTTTGAACCATTAAATAATCCGTTAACAACCTTTTTAAAAAAACTCATTATTTTTCTCCTTTTATACTAATATAATCAATGTCAGTATATCATAATAGCTGAGTAGATTCAATGTTTTTTACAATTAAAATATACTATAATATAATTTATAATTTTTTTAAAATAAAACCAAAGTCAATTTTTCATATACTAGATAATCCTATGCTACAATAGTCAAGAATAAAAAATCTTTACATCTGAGGATAAGTTCTTAAACCTTTCATCAGTTACTATGATTTTTGCTAGCATACAGTAGCTGAAAAGGTCTACGTAAGGGTTATAAAATAATCAAATTCCACTTCTCACCTCCTATCTTTTTAATTTTTTGCATAAGAAAAAGCGACTAAGATTTCTATTTCTTAATCGCCTTGTATCTTCAATATTCAGTTTTATTTAGCTCGACAAACTGGAATTTGCCGCTCTTTAAAAAACTGACACATTAGTTGCTTTTTTATTTTGCTCTCTAATCGAAAGAACCGTTGCCATTACTATAATAATTATTTTACAAGCATAAGTTATATTTTGATTACCACCTACTGCTAATTGTGAGAAAACATTTATTAACGAATGTGTCATCACACATATCCACAAACTATTTGTCTTTATAAATAATGCGGATAAAATAAAGCAATTAGTTAACAATCCAAGCAAAAATCCAAACACTCGTACTTGTGGCAATGTTCCTTCAATGTAGAAATAAGAAAAATGCCATATTCCCCATAGAACAAAGGTAATTAAAGTTGAACTAATATAACTATTGCGTTCCATCATAATTGGTTGAAAAATATATCTCCACCCTACTTCTTCAATCCCACCAAAAAGGATTGCTTTAAGAAATAAGATAATCGGAATATACCACGCATTCAACGCTAATTTTCCATCAAATGCAACATAGCAAAAATCCAAAAGCAAGAACACAATAACGAGTAAATAACTGCTGATGTTTTGCTTTATAGCGAAAAAATCCTTTAATATTTTCTTCGTACTGTACTTTTTGTATCTAAGTGCAATAATAGTTCCCCATAGAGCAGCTGAAACTCCACCTATTCCAATAGCAACCATTCCCATTGGCATTGTATAGTCTACATCCATACCCAAATTACGCAATATAAAAACTATAATACATATCATCCATATTTGCCCTAAGGTTCCTAATAAATAAAGAAAAATTGCCTTTTT
>CABRGI010000037.1 GCA_902470455.1 uncultured Parvimonas sp. | reverse complement strand
CAGCTATAACTTTTTCGTGGTTCTTGCCTCTATCTCTATCCCCATCTGCAAGTCCATATCTTTCACGAACAAATCCTAATGCTTTTTCAGAATTTAGATGAACAGTCCCCACTGGGAAGTGATAATTTCCTATCCTAGAAACAAAATCTTGATCATTATAGACATCAATTCCGCCAACTAAATCTATCAACTTCATAAAAGTGGTAAAATTAACTCTTGCATAATGTTCAATATTTATTCCATATAAATTTTCTAATGTTTTCACTGAAGCCTTTACTCCATAAATTCCCGAGTGAGTTAATTTGTCGTATTGATTGTTTCCACCACCTGCAATTTTTACATAAGCATCTCTAGGTGTTGTAGTTAAAACAATCTTATGAGTCTTTTTGTTAACTGAAATAAGAACATTTACATCACTTCTTGATACTGTAGTTATCGGACCGTAAGTGTCTATACCACTTACATAGATATTAAAACTGTCTTTATTTGTCAAGTCTTTATCTTTTTCCGTTTTGTCTTCTTTTACTTCTTCAACTATTTTGTATTCATAAATCTTTTTAATCTTTTCAAGATAATCAGGATGAGCATTTGCAATTAAATCTCCATAAGCGGCATTTAAAACCATAACTTGAGATTTCCCTGAAATTAAATCTTCATATGCATGTAAATATGATTTAGTATCTTGAATGCTTAATTTTACATTAGCTTTATTCTGAACTTCTTTAACTAATTTATCAATGTTTTCTTTATCCATTTCAATCGGAGCAAGAACTTTACTCTTAATATCATTGATACTATTCATATCACTATCCGCACGAACTACGAGAACCATAGTGTTTTCCGTTACTTTTGCATTTGCATTTAATTTATTAAATAAGTTAAGTCCCTTATTAATATAATTAAATGCAAATAATGTAACTATTATAAAAAATGTTGAAATAATAATTGTAAATATCTTTCCCTTACGAATTATATTTAATAACAATAATAAAATTAAAATAATTGACATAAAAGCTAAAATAATATAATTAATTTTTTTGAAATTTAACAGATTATATTTAAACATAATAAATAAATCTATAATCGTAAAAAATGACAAAACGGCAAAAAGAATCCAATTAATAATCATTAAAATTTTTCCTGCTGTTTTTTTATCCCTTGACTGAATATCCAATTTTCATTCCTCCTAATAATTTGCACTAAAAATTCACTCTATTATAACATAAAATCAATAATTTTTCAACATATTTTAATATATTTTACATAAAAATTAATCAAATGTTGTATAAATATTCATAAAAATAAGAACCCCACCCTTCCACGATGCTTTGCATCGGGTGGGTTCCCGGGAACATTGTTGTTTCACAAAAAAAAGTCATCAAAACCGATGACTTAGTTAGCGTTTAATTTATGTCTTACATAACTTTCAAGCATAACAGCTTTTTCTTTATTCATTGCAGGGACACCTTTAAGTTTGTAATCTCTTCCAAGTTCTTTATATTTTGCAACTCCCATTATATGATAAGGTAGTATTTCAACTCTCTCTATTTTATCTCGATAAGGCTTAATTATTTCAATAAATTTATCCATTGATTCCTTATTATCTGTAAAACCGGGAACCATAACATGTCTGAACCAAATTTTACCTTTATAATATTTTTCAATATATTCCAAAAATTTATAAAAGCCGTCCATCTTTTGCTTTACCATTTCTATATAGCCTTGGTTTGAAAAACTTTTTACATCCAAAAGAATTGTATCTGTATTTTCTAAAGTTTCTTTAAAATATTTTTCATTTCCATAACCACTTGTATCAATACAAGTATTATATCCATTTTCTTTTAATAATTTTAGAGTTTCAGCGAGAAATTCTCCTTGCAAAAGAGGTTCTCCTCCTGAAAAAGTTACTCCACCATTATCTCTATAATATGTCTTATATCTTTTGGCTTTAGACAGCACAAAATCAGGTGTTATCTCTGTACCACCTTGTAATGCTTGAGTATCAGGATTGTGACAGTAAAGGCATCTAAGAGGACAACCTTGTAAAAAGAATATTGTTCTTATGCCCGGTCCGTCAACAAGCCCCATTGTTTCAATCGAATGTAACCTGCCTATTACCATAAAATCTCCTTAACAAAAAATATGTAGAAAAAACAAAGCAGGACAACCTGCTTTGTTTTGTATTATCATCTTCTTAACGACTTTCGTGGAAAGTTCTGTGAATTACTTCCATTTGTTGTTCTTTTGTAAGTCTATTAAATCTAACAGCATATCCTGAAACACGAATTGTTAAGTTTGGATATTTTTCAGGATGTTCATAAGCATCCATTAAAGTTGCTCTGTCAAGTACATTAACATTCAAATGGAATGCCAATTGTTCAAAATAACCGTCCATTAAGTTTGTTAAATTAACTTTTCTTTCATCTTCACTCTTTCCTAATGCTGTAGGAACTATTGAGAATGTATTTGAAATACCGTCTTGACAACATCCTGCAAAAGGAATTTTTGCAACAGAGTTAAGTGATGCAATTGCACCTGTCTTATCTCTTCCATGCATTGGGTTAGCACCCGGTGCAAATGGTTCGCCTTTCTTTCTTCCGTCAGGAGTTGTTCCTGTCTTCTTACCATATACTACATTTGAAGTTATAGTTAAGATTGAAAGAGTATGTTCAGAATTTCTGTAAGTAGGAGTTTTTCTAAGTTCTTCCATAAATCCTTCGATAACTTCTACTGCTATTGAGTCAACTCTGTCATCATCATTTCCGTAAGTTGGGAAATCTCCTTCAATTTCAAAGTCAATAGCTAATCCGTTTTCATCTCTTATTGGTTTAACTTTTGCATATTTAATAGCACTTAATGAGTCTGCTACAATTGAAATACCTGCTACACCAAATGCCATATATCTATGAACAAAAGTATCGTGTAGAGCCATTTGTCCAGCTTCATAAGCATATTTATCGTGCATATAGTGAATTGTATTCATTGTATTTACATAAAGTTTTGCAACTTTTTCTAAAACTAATTTGTAGTTAGCATAAACTTTGTCAAAATCTAAAACTTCATCTTTAATTGGTTCAATACCATCTAATACTTTGATTAAAGAACCGTCTTTTGCTCTCTTCATTTCATCAACGCCACCGTTAATAGCGTAAAGAAGTGATTTTGCAAGATTTGCTCTAGCTCCAAAGAATTGCATTTGTTTACCAATTACCATTGAAGATACACAACAAGCAATCGCATAGTCATCTCCGTGAACAGGTCTCATTGCATCATCATTTTCATATTGTAATGAACCTGTTTGAATACTCATCTTTGAGCAATAATTTTTCCAGCCTTCCGGTAAATCTAAACTCCAAAGAACTGTCATATTTGGTTCCGGTGAAGAATCTAAATTAGTTAAAGTGTGTAAAATTCTAAAAGCAGTTTTAGTAACTAATGTTCTTCCATCAACTCCCATACCACCTAATGATTCAGTAACCCAAGTAGGATCTCCTGCGAATAAATCATCATATTCAGGAGTTCTTAAATGTCTCATCATTCTAAGTTTCATAACGAATTGGTCGATTAATTCTTGAGCTTCACTTTCTGTTAAAGTTCCTTCATCAATATCTCTCTTAATATAAATATCAAGGAAACCGCCATTTCTACCAAGACTCATTGCAGCTCCGTTATTTTCTTTAACCGCTGCTAAATAAGCAAAGTATAACCATTGAATAGCTTCTCTAGCATTTGTGGCAGGAACAGAAATATCATAACCATATTCCAAAGCCATTTTCTTCATTTCATCTAAAGCTCTGTATTGTTCAGAAAGTTCTTCTCTAAGTCTGATAATATCTTCTGAAGCTAATTCACTTTCCAATTTTCTAAATTCATTTAATTTATCTTCTCTTAATCTGTCAATTCCATAAAGAGCAACTCTTCTGTAATCTCCGATAATTCTTCCACGTCCATAAGCATCTGGAAGACCTGTTAAAAGACCAACAGTTCTAGCTTTTCTCATTTGAGAAGTATAAGCGTCAAAAACACCTTGATTATGAGTTTTTCTGAATTGATTAAAATATTTTTCAATAGTTGGATCCATCTTTAATCCATAAGCGTCTAAAGAATTTGTAACCATTCTGTATCCGCCATAAGGATTTACGATTCTCTTCATTGGTTCATCAGTTTGGAAACCTACAATCAATTCATTTTCTTTGTCTAAATATCCAGCAGGAAAATTGTTAATTCCTGAAACTCTTGTAGTATCAACTTTTACAGTTTTTGTTCTAACTTCTTCTAAGATTAAGTCTTCAGCTTTTTTCCATAAATTTTTTGTCCTTTCAGTTGGTTCAGCTAAAAAACTTTCATCTCCTTCATAAGGTGTATAGTTTAATTGAATGAAATCTCTAGTATCAATATTTTCACTCCAATTTCCTTTTTTAAAACCTCTCCATGCGTCCATAAAATCATCTCCTATTTTTTTCATATCATTATGTAAATTTTTTCTTTTAATCAACTTATACATAGTATATACCCTATAAAAAGTTCCGTCAGTGATTAAAATCACAAAATTGAATATTTTTTTGATTATTTTTTAATTTTTCAAACATTTTCATATATTTTTATTATTATACTTAAAAATATACTAAAAATACTCATAATTTATAATTAATAGTTTTTTCTAATCGTTTTCATAAAACTACAAAACATATTAAATTTTTTAACAAATTTACTATATTACAGTGAAGTTTTTAGGTTAAAAATCTTTTATAATACTATGATTTAATATGTGTTTTTTCATAATTTTTAAAAATATATACTTGCTATTTAATAAAAAAACACCTACTCGATGTAAATATCTTGTAGGTGTAAATTTTAAAAAATATTTCTTATAACATAAATGCCTTATATGCTTTGTAACTCATATAAACATCTATTTTGCTTGTAACTTCGTATGGTGAGTGCATACTCAATGTAGCAGGACCTGCATCTAAAACTTCTGCACCGTATTTTGCAAGAAGTAATGCAATTGTTCCGCCACCGCCTTGATCTACTTTACCAAGTTCCGCTGTTTGCCATACAACATTATTTTCTTTGAATACTTTTCTAACTTCTGCTAAAAATTCAGCATTTGCATCACTTGAACCGAATTTTCCACCGCTTCCTGTGTATTTGCAAATTGTAATTCCTGAACCGATTACTGCAGAGTTCATAGCTTCACAAGTATCTGCAAAATCAGGGTCTAATCCCGCTGCAACGTCAGCTGATAACACTTTAGAATTCTTTAATGAACGATTAACTTTTAATTGGCAAAAATCTCCTTCAAGATTTACAAGTTCAGTCATTGTATTTTCCCAGAAATATGATGCCATACCTGTATTACCCATTGAGCCTATTTCTTCTTTATCCATAAATAATCCGCAAGATGTTCTCTTTGGATTTTCAATTTCAAAGATAGCACGCATTGTTGTAAAAGCACAAACTCTATCATCTTGTCCATATCCAATAACCATTGATCTGTCAAAACCTAAATCTCTAGCTTCCCCTGCAGGTACAATTTCCAATTCTGCAATTCTGAAATCTTCTTCTTCAAAATTGTATTTTTCTTTTATTAATTTTAAAACATTTTCTTTAACAGCATCTTTTTCTTTATCTTTTAGTGGAATATTTCCAACTAAAATATTCATTTGTTCTCCAACCAATGCTTCACGAGCTGTTTTAGCTAATTGATTTTTAGATAAGTGAATTAATAAATCTGTTACACAAAATACTGGATCGTCCTTATCTTCTCCAATGTGGATTTCTATTTTTTCTCCGACTGAATTGTAAACAACTCCGTGAATTGCTAAAGGAATAGTTGCATATTGATATAATTTAACTCCACCATAATAATGAGTTTTCATTTTTGTTAAATTATTTGCTTCATACAAAGGATTTTGTTTAACATCTAAACGTGGGCTATCAATATGTGCTCCAACGATATTCAAACCATTTTCCAATGGTTCAGTTCCCATTACAAAAAGAGCAACTGATTTATTCTTATGATTTAGATAAAACTTATCTCCGGCTTTAAATTTTTCTCCTGATTTATAAAGTTCTTCCAAATCTCTAAAGCCCTTTTCCTTTGCTTGACGAATAATTTCTGCACAAGCAAGTCTTTCAGTTTTTGATACTGATAAAAACTTTTTATAATCATTACAAAAATCAAAAACTAAATCTTTTTCTGCATCCTCAATTTGTAACCATGCACTCTTATTTAACATAACCTTCCTCCTATTATAATATATTTTCTTATAAGACCATTATAACATAATTAAGTTTACAATTAAAGTTCAAAAAACTTATCTTATAGTAACTTTTCCCGCTTCACAAGCTATTTTCATATTTACTTCAGAATTTCTATTTTTTCTACCATGTTTTCCAAAACCCGAAAAAGATTCTCCAAAAATCTTGACACTTCCCATTCCAACACTGTATTCGTATTCTATTTCTCCATATAATTTTTCAACTTCTAAAGTTGCATTACCTGCATTAACATCAAGTTTAAACATCTCTTGGTATTCTACTTCACCTTTAATATTTCCGGCATTGACTTCTACATTAAAATTCTTAACTTCAAAATCAAATAAATTTACATTTCCTGCGTTTACTTGTAAATTGAAATTTTCAAGTTCCAATTCGTTGATTCTGAGATTTGTAGCATTGATTTCCCCTGAAATTGAAATATTCTCCGGAATATAAATTGTAAGGGAAGAATCCTTAATGAAATCATCATCTACCATAATTCCGTTTCTATCAAGTTTCCCAACCAAGCCTTTATTGTAAATCTTTAATCTATTTAGATTCTTATCGCAATATAATTTTGTTCTCTTTACATTTCTTGCCTTTACTCTGACAAGCTTATCATCGCTTATCTCAAATTTTACATTTAATGCATTTAAGTCAACATCTATATAATCAATACCCTCAAAAAAGGTATCCATATTTTCATTTGAATAGTCCATTTCATCCTCATCATAAATTTCATAATCTTCATCTTCACTAGGTTGATATTTAACTCTAACATACTTTTTAGTATATTTTCCCGGATTTTTTGAAATATCACTAACCAGCATTCTATATAACCATTTTATTA
>CABRGI010000036.1 GCA_902470455.1 uncultured Parvimonas sp. | reverse complement strand
AGAAATTGAGGATAAAAACTCAGAAAAATATACGATGATACCTGCAAGTGTTTATCACCCTATCAGAAAAGCTGACGATGATATATTGTTATTAGGAATTAGTGAAAACTCAAAATATTTTCAAAATAAAAAATTACCTGAAAACAAAAACGAAATAATTATAAGTGAATATCTTTCAAAAAAACTCAGAAAATATGTAGGAGACAAAATAACTATTAAATGGAATTTATCAGATAAAGAAAAAACTTATAAGATAGTTGATATATACAAAAAATCTTCTAGTCTTTCAGCTTTTGTAAAAAAGGAATTTCTGAATGAAGAAATAGAACAACAAAAGGAATTCTTTAACGGTTATTTCAGCAATGAAAAATTGGATATTGATGAAAAATACATCGCAACTACAATTGACGAAAATTCAGTGACTGATGTTTCAAAACAATTATCTAAAATTATGAATCCACTTATAAATTCATTTATTTTTTTATCTGCTATATTTTTAGCAGGTTTTATGTATAGTCTTATGAAAATAATAACTGATAAGAATACGATACAGATAGCCTACTTAAAAATATTCGGATATACTAATAGAGAAATTTCAAAAATTTATATAAGACCTGTAACGATAACTTTATTGATAAGTTTAATAGCTTTAATACCGCTTGAATTATATGCTGTAAAGGAAATAATGTACTACTCTATGCTTAAATTTTCAGGATATTTAGAGCTTTATATCTCTCCAAAAACAGTAATATTATCAATTTTAATTACTATTGCAACCTATATATTTGTAAGTACATTACAGTTCTATAGAATATCCAAAATGAATTTCAGCGAAGTTTTAAAAAACAGAGAATAAAAATAAATATTTGATAGTTTATCTAGTTTTAAAATAAAATCAATAAAAAAATAATGGACTTGTTGTCCATTATTTTTTTGAATATTTAGTTATATAGATTTATCCTTTATTAAGTATATATATCTAGTATTCAACATAAAATTATGATATAATACTTGTGTATAATTTTTAGGAGGAACTATGAAAAAAGTAGTTGGGATAAGATTTAAAGAAGCCGGAAAGATTTATTACTTCGATCCCTGCAACTTTAGTATAAATAAAAATGACAATGTAATCGTAGAAACTTCTCGTGGTATAGAATACGGAAATGTAGCAATCGAACCTAGAGAAGTTGAAGAATCAAAACTCGTTTCCTCATTAAAACCTGTTTTGAGAATTGCCGACAGTATGGATAATTATATCCATCAAGAAAATAAGAAAAAGGCTAAAGATGCTATCGAAATTTGCAAAATAAAAGCAAATGAACACGGCTTAGATATGAAATTAGTTGATTGTGAATATACATTTGACAATCAAAAAGTAATTTTTTATTTTGTTTCTGATAATAGAATTGATTTTAGAGAATTAGTTAAAGATCTTGCATATATATTTAAAAATAGAATAGAGCTTAGACAAATAGGAGTTAGAGATCACGCAAAAATTATTGGTGCTATTGGCTCTTGTGGTCAAGAATGCTGTTGTAAAAGATTTTTAGGAGAATTTGCTCCTGTAACAATTAAAATGGCAAGAGATCAATCCCTATCTTTAAATCAAAACAAAATATCAGGAACATGCGGAAGACTTATGTGTTGCTTGAAATACGAACAAAATGTCTATGAAGAAAAATTAAAAAAAATACCACCTTGTGGTACTTATGTCATAACAGACGAAGGAAAAGGAATTATAGTTGACAGTTATACTCTATCTGAAATAGTAAAAGTAAAAATAGTAAATGAAGAAACTAATACTGAAACTGTTAAACCGTTTTTTGTAGATGATATTGCTGTTACAAAAGAAAGAGATATGGCTTATGCTAAAAAAGACGAAGATATTCAATTTGAATATATTGAGCAATTATTATAAGAATTAAAAATAGAGTTGGTATCAACTCTATTTTTTTACCCTAATATTTTAATTCTCTAAACTATTGACTTTATTTGAAGAATATAGTATCATATTTTATATTTTATTACATTAACAAGGAGTGATTTTATGAACGATATAATTATTCCTGAAGGATATACTTCAGACTTAAATATTATTGAAACACAAAAAGCAATCAAGGAAATAAAGGATTTTTTCGAAACAAATTTGGCAAATGAATTAAATTTAACTAGAGTTTCTGCCCCATTATTTGTAAAAAAAAATACAGGAATAAATGATAATTTAAGTGGAATTGAATATCCAGTAATTTTTTCTTTAAGTGAAGAAGAAAATTCAGAAGAGCTAGAAATAGTACAATCTTTAGCAAAATGGAAAAGAATTGCATTAAAAAATTATGCTATTCCTGATGGCGAAGGAATTTATACAGATATGAATGCTATTAGACCTTGTGAAACTTTAGATAATATTCACTCTGTTTATGTAGATCAATGGGATTGGGAAAGAGTTATAAGTAATGAAGATAGAAATGAAAAATTTTTAACTGATATTGTTAAAAAAATCTATAATGTATTTAAAAGAACTGACGAATTTTTATCCAGAAGATTTTTAAATTATCAAACAATATTACCAAAAAAGGTGTTTTTCATTTCAACCCAAGAACTTGAAGATATGTTCCCAAATGATACACCAAAAGAAAGAGAACATAAAATTGCAAGAGCAAAAAAAGCTGTATTTATCACAAAAATTGGTAATGTTTTAAATAGTGGAAAAAAACACGATGGAAGAAGTCCTGACTATGACGATTGGGAATTAAATGGAGATTTAATTTTCTGGAATCCAATATTAAATTCGTCATTGGAACTTTCATCAATGGGAATTAGAGTTAACAAAGAAATACTGTTAAAACAGTTAAAAATCAGTGGTGATGAAGATAGAAAAAATCTGAAATACCACAAAATGCTACTAAATGATGAATTACCTCTTACAATAGGTGGTGGAATAGGTCAATCTAGAATTTGTATGTTTTTCCTTCAAAAAGCACATATTGGAGAAGTACAATCAAGTTTTTGGCCTGAAGAAATGTTAAATATATGCAAAGAAAATAAAATAAATCTACTATAAAAGGATATGAAAAAATTCATATCCTTTTTAACTATTCACCAATCTTTATATATTCTATTTTATTTCTTTCTAATAATTCTATTGCATATTCATCCATTCTATAACTATTTTCATAGTAAATCTTTGAAATTCCAGCTTGAATTAATGCCTTAGTACAATTTAAACAAGGAAAATGAGTTACATAACAAGTACAGCCCTTTACTTTTATACCTTCTCTTGCACAATATAAAAGTGCATTTTGCTCTGCATGGATTGTTGCAATACAATGTCCATCTCTCATTGTGTGTCCTATTTCATCACATTGAGGATTTCCTGAAATTGAACCATTATATCCAGTTGATATAATTCTATTATCCTTATTAACTAAAACACAACCAACATATGCTCTATCACAAGTACCTCTAGTTGCAACCATCTTCGCTAAATCCATAAAATATTCGTTCCAAGGTTTTCTCATATTTCCTCCTATTTTTAAAATAATTTTCTGTATTTCCCTCTTTCCAAAAATTCTATAACTTTTCTATCTCTTAAAATTTGTAATTGTTGTCTAATTTTAGCTCTTATATTATTATTGTTTAAAAATTTTCCGTGTAAATAATCTTCAAAATTATACATATCCGCCAAACAAAACTCAACTGTTGGAATAAGATTTATACAATTTAATATTTCCATTAACCAACCTCTACTATTTATATCTTTAGTTATAAGTCGATTACTAATATTTACATGATTAACAATATCAATCTTATTGCAAATTTCTCCATTCGAAATAATAAATATTTTCCCTTGAGTAGGAATTTTATTAACTAAAATATTACAACCTATCCACCCTGCTCTTTTTGCACTTTGAGATAAGGGCTTTCTCTTTTCTATTATGTCAGGTACAAAAAAATGCTTTGGAACAAATATTAAATCATTAACTTTCCATTCTACATTAGAATACTTCATAAACAAAAAATCCGGATTTTTATTACTTGTTATTCTCCTTATCATAGTTTCATAAGAACCATCATTAATTTTTAGACTTACATTTTTAGTATTACTTTTTAATTCATATTCATTTTTACAAGAAGGGCAAAAGAAGTCCGCCACTGGTCTATTATTTTCAAAATGATTTAAATTAAAATTCCCACATCTGGGACAATACATATTTTCATTAACCCAATTTTCGCTTAACACTCTAGCTTTTTGAGAATTTGATTTGTAATTTTTAATTTTTTCAATATCAAATTTTAAATTCATAGTTCTTCTACTTTCCAAATAATTTTTTCTCTATTTCATCTAGTTGATTTATTGCTTTGTCATCTAGAGTGTTGAAATAGCTTTTGTTTGTAATTCTGTTTTTAGTTTCATAACGATTACTTTTGTTTTTCAAATTTTCGTAACGATACAATAATTCTTTTGCGGTTAGTACAATTCCACCTCTTTGTGTTACGAGTTTTTGAATAAGAGTGTCGTCTGTTCCGACAGAAACCAAAATTTTTCTTCCTATTTCGTCCAATTTTTTTTCAATAAATTGGTCTGCAGTTTCATTTTGTTTTGTATAAACAACTTCAATTCCTTTTATAACATCTGAAGTACCTTTGAAATTAATCTTATATGCATCAAAGACAAGTAACAAATCTATTCCTATTAATTTTGAAAATTCGCCCATATCATAAATTAATTCATTTCTTGCATTTTCGAAACTCAATTTTAAAAATGGTTTGTATTTTTCCCAAGCATTTAAAATATTGTAACCATCAATTATAATTAATTTTTTATTTTTCATCTCTCTGTCTTAATGCCTCATAAACTAGAATTGCACAGGCATTAGATGCATTAAGGCTTGAAACTTTACCTTTCATTGGAAGTTTAGTCAAGAAATCACATCTCTTTCTTATAAGTTGACCTATTCCCTTTCCTTCATTTCCAATTACTATTGCAATATTTCCTTTAAAATCCATATCTGTATAAATTTTTTCAGCCTCTCCACAAGCACCATAAACCCATACATTTTCTTTTTGTAATTTTAAAATTGTATCTGCAATATTTGCAACTTTTGCTATTTTAATATGATTTACTGCACCGGCAGATGATTTTTGAACTATTGAAGTTACAGGTGCTTGATTTCTTTTTGAAACTATGATTCCATGAACTCCAACCGCTTCACAAGTACGAATTATTGCTCCAAAATTATGTGGATCTTCAATCTCGTCTAGAATTACTAAAAATAAATCTTCATTTTTATTTTTTGCACTGTCTACGATTTCTTCAACAGTTGAATATTCAAAACTTGATATTAAGGCACAAACTCCTTGATGAACAACTCCATCAGCCATATTTTCCAATTTATGCTTATCAATTTCAGAAATTAAAATACCATTTGCCTTTGCTTTTCCAATTATTTTGTTTATTGAGCCCTTTAAATCACCTTTTAAAATATATATTTTCTCTACTTTTCTATCGCTTTCTAATGCCTCTAATACAGCATTTCTTCCGAATATATAGTCGCTCATACTACACCCTTTTCCAAATAACACCATTTCTAGTGTCTTTTAATTCTATATTCATGTCTTTTAAAATATCACGAATTTCATCCGCTCTTTTAAAATCTTTATTCTTTCTTGCTTCTTCTCTTTCTTCAATAAGTTTTTCAACTTTTTCATCTAAATTATCATCTTCCTCTTTATAAAGAAGTCCTAAAACTGAAGCAAAGTCAGATAGCAACTTAACAGCTCCTTTTACAACTTTCAAATCAGTATTTTCATCAAATGTATTTGTATAACGAATAAGCTCATAAACTTTAGAAATTGCATCTGCAGTATTCAAATCATCATCCATAGACTCTAAAAATTCTTTTTTTAGCTCAACTAATCTAGAAATATCTCCATCTTCTCTTTCTTCACAAATTTCTAGAAGTCTTTCCAAATGTTCCTTTCCATTATACATTCTTTCAAGCCCGTTTTTAGTTTGTTCCATAACTTCTCGACTGAAATTTAATGGATTTCTATAATGAGTTGATAAAATCCAAAGTCTAATTACTTCCAAGTCATATTCTTTTTTAATATCTTTAATTGTAAAGAAATTTCCTTTTGATTTACTCATCTTTTCATTGTCAACATTAATCATTCCATTATGCATCCAGTAGTTTGCAAAAACTTTATCATTGCAACATTCGGATTGAGCAATTTCATTTTCATGATGTGGAAATTGTAAATCTTCTCCACCTGCATGAATGTCTATTGTATCTCCTAAATATTTCTTTGCCATAACTGAACATTCTAAATGCCATCCTGGTCTTCCCATTCCCCATGGACTTTCCCAAGCAGGTTCAGTTTCATCTTTTCTTTTTTTCCAAAGCGCAAAATCAAGAGGATTTTTCTTTTCATCAGAAATATCAATTCTTGCTCCGGCTCTTAAATCATCAATATTTTTTCTGGATAATTTACCATAATCTTTGGCTTTTGTAATATCAAAATATACATTACCGTCAACATTGTATGCAATGCCTTTTTCTTCTAGTATCTTTACAAATTCAATCATCTCATCAATACATTCAGTAGCCTTTGGATGAATTGTATGACTTTCAAAAAGATTTAAACCATAACTGTCTTCAAGATAGGCCTCAATATATTTTTTTGTAATATCTGTAAAAAGGACATTTTCTTCTTTTGCTCTATTTATAATTTTATCGTCAATATCTGTAAAATTACTTACAAATTTTACATCATATCCAATGTATAAAAGATATCTTCTTAAAGTATCATATACAATCATAGGTCTTGAATTTCCGATGTGAATATAATTATAAACTGTTGGACCACAAACATAAATCAATGCTTTTCCAGCTTGTATAGGTTTAAATTCTTCTTTTTTTCTTGTCAATGTGTTGTAAATCTTCATATTACACCTCTCTTTTTTTAATTGTTTTTAACTACTTAACAATATCTTATATAAAACAAAACGTCTCTTGAAAAAACAAGAGACGAAAAAATTCCGCGGTTCCACTCTAATTGAAAAAATCCACTTAAATTGCTATAAAGTAGCAAACAATACTCCAAGGACGCACCTTCAACTTGATGTTTTTCACCACACAACATCTCTCTAAAAATTGTTGTTTCTCTTCCTCTTCAACATATATATTCATTTATAATAGAATACTAAATTATTAAGAAAAAGTCAATCTTTTATTTTGACATTTCTTTTTTTATTTTTAAAAGTAAATCAACTCTGTCAGTTATAATTCCATCAACTTTCTTATTTATAAGTTTTCTCATCTCTTTTTCAGT
>CABRGI010000035.1 GCA_902470455.1 uncultured Parvimonas sp. | reverse complement strand
TTTTATAATTTTAATTTTATTTATATATAAATTCTTTTCTTTGTTATCACTTATAACTGATATTTTAGACCTTCTCCAGAAAAGTCCCATAAATATCATTGCTATTAAAGTTGTTGACAAGCAAATAAACAAAATTAACTCCATATCAGAAAAAGTTCCAAAAATAGAAAATCCCCCAATAAAAACCACCAAAGGAATTAACCAAAGGAAAATTGGAAGTTTCTGTTTATCTATTTCTTTTGAAACTGTAAAATCCACATATTTTCTCGTAAAACTTGCAAAGTTCTTTTCCTTTTTTAGCTTTCTCATTTGTTTTATATATTTATTTGACAAAAATTCCAGAGAACCCAAATAAGAAAATATTATTCCGATAAAAAATAGAATTTCTATATCAGTTTTAGTAAGTAGTGGTAAAAATGAAATTATAAAAAACACTAAATGAAGTAATTTAAAACTCTTTAAACCTTTTTTTCTAATTTCTTGAACTTCCTCATTATCTACCTCATTTATAGGAATTGTAGTAAGTAAAATTTTCCCATTATTATAAGAAAATCCTTTCTTTTGAGAAAAATAACTTATAGCAAAAATCATCCATAGACATCCAATTAAAATCAAATCGTAAATCATACTAAAAACTCCTTTCTATAAGTTCAAGCAAGAACTCTTTTCCAAGTTTTCTCATCTTAACCTCATTAATTAAATTTTGTAAATTTTCCTTTATGTTTTCAATATTTTTTTCCGTACATCTAACATATACAATCGAGCCTATACGTCTGTCAATCTCTATAATATTTTCACTTTTTAAAATTCCATAAGCCTTATTTACAGTCATAGGATTTATTCCAAAATCTTTTGCAAGCTGTCTAACAGATGGCAATTCATCTCCATTTTTTAAATTTCCCTCTGCAATTTCTTTTATAATTCCATTACAAATCTGAGTGTAAATAGGAACTTCCGACAAAGTATCAATAAAAAACATTTCTCTCATCTCCTTGTATTATATATTATAATACAGCTAATACAAAAAGTCAACAAAAAAGTTTAGCTTTTAAGAAACTTTTAATCTTAATTGCTAAACTATTTTAAATATTTTTATACCATTTCAACTTTTTTCTTTGATTTCCAAAGATATAATGCCACACAACAAGCGGTCATCAAAACACAAGAGAAAATCGTTCCTTCTAATCCAAAAATCGGATTATAAGCGAAACTTCCCTTTACTGAACTCCCAATTTTGAAAATGGAGTATGGAACATTATTTCCACTATTTGGTAATCCTAATAATATACTTTGAGTAAAATTCCACATTGCATGTAATCCCATTACCATCCACAAACTGTCAAAGTAATATACAAGCATTGATGCTAAAACGCCAAAAATTAATATACAGTAAAATGGCAAAATCGACATTCCATTATTGAACAAATGTAAAGCCGCAAAGAATAGTGAATTAAATATAATTGCAAAAGCCGGACTATTAGTAGATTTTAATAATCTCTGATACATAAATCCTCTACATAATAACTCTTCTGCAGAAGATTGAACAAAAACTGCGAAAAATAAACCAAAAGCACGAAATATTTCAAATTGACTAAATCGTAAAGTAAAATCTCCATTTATCATGGCAATTAATGCACAGAGTCCATTTAACACAAATCCTATAAATAATCCCCAAAATAGATATGCCATATTATTTCCTTTAGTCTTTGTTGTTATTTTATCAATAATATAATGATTATTTTTAAAAATGAATAGTACAAAAAGAACTCCAATCCATATATCAATGAATAAAATATACATAATAAATGTATAAATATATACATCACCTCTAATTAATCCGGATGTAAATAATACCTTAACTAACCTAGATATAAATAATCCTCCTATTATTTCGCTTATGAATAAAATTGCATAGCTTATTATACAAATCCACAATATATATAATACATTAACATACCATTTTTTATCCTGCATATTTTCCATAATTAAATCTCCATTTTCAAAATTTATTCTTATACTATATATAATACAATTAAATTAAAAAGTCAACAGTTGGAAAATTAATAATTTTGACTGTAAAAATCCCTTTCACTAAATATAGAACTTTATAATATATATTATAATTATTCCATCATACCTTTCATTATTTCACAATGAAATTTCTCCACTCCGTTTTACTTCGGTCGAAATGACATGTTAGGAGATTTGCTTTGCTTAATACTGTAATATGGATTTTTTATATCCAATTTTAAACAAAAAAAGTTTAGCAAATAAGACAGCCTTAATTACTAAACTTAATTTATATTTTATTTGCTCTTATATATAATAACCGGAGTATTAACTTGAACATTATCGTAAATTTGTTTTACTTTATCTAGTGGAGTATTTATACAACCATAACTTCCTGATGTTTTGTATATATTACCACCAAATTGCCCATTCCTCCAGGTTGCGTCATGAATTCCTACACCTTTCCAATTAATAGGCATCCAATAGTCAACATGTGCAACATAATCATAACCTTGAGGAGTTAAGCCCTTAAGATTTCTATCCTTTTCTCTACTCCAAACTTTCATAACACCAACAGGAGTTTCAACTTTTTTACCAACATCACCAGTAACAACATCTGTCTCTAAAATAAGTTTTCCTTCTTTATATAACCACATATGTTGTCTAGTTAAGTCAATTTCTACATAAGTATTACCTATATCGTCTGATTTATCATAATATAAGCCCTTGTGTATAAAAACAGGTTCAATTGAATCAGATTCATATTTTAATAGTTTTTCAACTAAAATATCTTTTGTCTTATTTACATCTATTTGCCATCCATAAATTCCATCTTTCCCTGGAACTACAATTTCTCCCTTTCCGGTAGTTTGGAATTTTCTATCCATTCCAAAAGTATCATACTTAATAGCAAGTCTTCTGACATAATCTCTTGCCTTTTGTTCATCCGGCTTTAATTCACCATCAACAAAGGTAAAAATATTTGCCAAAATTTCCCCGTCTAACACTTCTTTATTTGAACCGATATTAAACTCATACTTTAATTTCGAAATTTTTTCATACTTTGAAAGAGCATCTTGTAATGACGGATCATCTTTTTTCAACTTTGGTTGCTCTGAAATTGTGCTCATATCAATACTATCTTTTCTTTCAGATAAAGCAATTAAAATCGCCTCTTTTAGTTTTTCTTTAGTTGTATAAGTTCCTAAAATCTCACTTTGAATTTCATATTTGCCATCTTTATAAATAATCTTTGCGTCCTCCGGATGCTTTAATCCTTTTAAAATCAAAGTATTCTTTAAAAACTCTTCAAACTTATCATTATCATAGCTTATATTTACTTCCAATTTAAAATCACGACTTGTAAAAAATGATATTGGCCAAATAAATTGATTTTGCAATATTTTTTTATCGGCTAAATATTCTTCCTTGTAATTAATCTTTTCAGGTTTAAAAAAATCGCTCTTACCATCAACACGATTTAATTTAATTGAAACATCTGTCCAATCTTTGTTGAAAACATCATCTATCATTACATAACTTACATCATTTCCATTTACTTTAGTATTTGGTAAAGTTACAAATGAAAATATAATTACTCCCAATAAATAAATTGATAAAATCAATGCACCCAAAAATATTCCTATTTTTTTAAATAATTTTTTCCCTGAATCTGATTTTTTGCTAATTTTAATCAAAAAATACACCTCCATTCTTATGAGAATATATTAATAATAATTTAATATATACCATAATTTTAAGTATTATAATCATTTTATTTACTTATTTTAATATATCAAAAGAATAATCAATTAATATTATCATCTAATTTTATCATATTTAATTTTAAAAGTAAAATTTTTAAAAAACTTGTATTTCCTTAATTAAAAGTTTATAATATATTTAGTAAGGAGGAAGATAAATGCTTAACATTTTTTTAATTTCCGACTCTACTGGAGAAACTGCGGAGCAACTTGCGCGTGCCGCTCTCGCTCAGTTCAACAACATTGAGTACACTTTTGAAAGATTCTCTCATATAAGAGAGTTTTCAGACCTTTCAGAGATACTAAACAAATGTAAAGATACTGAGAATTCAATTTTGTTTTATTCTTTAGTTGATGCTCCACTTTTGGATTATGTTAAAAAGTTTTCAGAACTACATTCTATAACTAATGTAGATTTACTTTCTGCATCTATTTTAGCAATTCAAAGAGTGAGTAATATGGCTCCCGGAAATACACCCGGCGCTCTTAGAAAACTTAATGAAGAATATTTTAAAAGAATTGACTCTATAGAGTTTGCCGTTCGTTACGATGACGGAAAAGATCCGAGAGGAGTTTTAATTGCTGACCTTGTAATAATAGGAATTTCTCGTACATCAAAGACACCACTGTCAATGTATCTTGCAAACAAAAATATTAGAGTTGCAAATATTCCACTAGTACCTGAAACACCGGTACCGGAAGAATTATTTAAAGTTTCGCCTAAAAAAATTATAGGCTTAACAAACTCTCCGGAAAAGTTAGAAAGCATAAGAAAGGAAAGACTAAAATCTTTAGGTCTTCCTGATAATAGTATTTATTCAAATTCAAATAGAATACTTGAAGAACTTGAATATTCTAGCCGAATAATGAAAAAAATAGGCTGTCCCGTAATAGATGTATCAGCAAAAGCTATCGAAGAAACAGCTGACATTATCTTAAAACATCTATTAAAAATTAATAAGTAATTGGAGGAAAAAAATGAGCAAATTTGTTTACAATTTTGATGAAGGCAACAAAGACATGAGAGCTTTATTGGGTGGCAAAGGCGCTAACCTTGCCGAAATGACTAACATTGGACTAAATGTTCCTTTTGGTTTTACTATTACTACAGAAGCTTGTAATAATTTTTACAAAAATGACGAAAAAATTTCCGAGAGTCTAATTGAAGAAATAAAAAATCACATTAAAGACTGTGAAAACAAGCTACAAAAAAGTTTTTCAAGTACAGAAAATCCTCTATTATTTTCTGTAAGAAGTGGTGCTGTCGTATCAATGCCCGGTATGATGGATACTATTCTTAACTTAGGTCTTAATGATAAATCAGTTATCGGTCTTGCAAACTCTACAAATAATGAAAGATTTGCATTCGACAGTTACAGAAGATTTATCCAAATGTTCAGCGATGTTGCTATGGAAATTCCAAAAATTTATTTTGAAAATGAACTTGACAGAATTAAAGAAGAAAAAAATGTAAAGTTAGATACAGAACTAACTGCTGAAGATTTAAAAATATTAGTTGAAAAATTTAAGAAAATTTTTAAAGAAGAAACAGGCAAAGAATTCCCACAAGACCCAATCGATCAATTAATTATTGCTATTAAAGCCGTTTTCAAATCTTGGATGAATCCTAGAGCTATCGTTTATAGAAAATTAAATGGTATTGATGATTCACTAGGAACTGCTGTAAATGTTCAAGCAATGGTATTTGGTAATATGGGTAACACAAGTGGTACTGGTGTAGCTTTCTCTCGTAATCCAAGTACAGGAGAAAATAAATTATTCGGAGAATTTTTGATGAATGCACAAGGCGAAGACGTTGTTGCAGGTATTAGAACTCCGGAATCAATTGAAAAGCTAAAAGAAATTATGCCTGAAGTTTATGATGAATTCTTAAGAATTGCAAAAGTTTTAGAAAAACATTATAAAGATATGCAAGACCTGGAATTTACAATTGAAAAAGGTAAATTATACTTATTACAAACAAGAAACGGAAAAAGAACTACAGATGCCGCAATAAATGTAGCAGTAGATTTAGTTAATGAAGGATTAATTTCAAAAGAAGAAGCTATTTTAAGAGTTGAACCAAAGAGTTTAGACCAACTTCTTCACCCTATCTTCAATGCTGAAATGATGAAAAATACTCCTATTTTATCAAAAGGTTTAGCCGCTTCTCCGGGAGCTGCAAGTGGTAAAGTTTATTTTCACTCAAAAGATATAGTTGATGCAGTAAAATCAGGAGAAAAAGTAATCTTAGTTCGTCAAGAAACTTCACCGGAAGATATCGAAGGAATGATTGAAGCTGAAGGTATCTTAACTGCAAGAGGCGGTATGACTTCACACGCTGCCGTAGTTGCAAGAGGTATGGGTAAATGTTGTATCGCAGGAGCAAGTGAAATTAAAGTTGATGAAATCGAAAAAGTTATAAAAACTCAAAATGAAGTTATCAAAGAAGGCGATATAATTTCTCTTGACGGAACAACTGGAATTATCTACAAAGGCGAAATTGAAAAATTAAATCCACAATTAACTGGAAACTTTAAAATCTTTATGGATTGGGTAAATGAAATCAAAGTTTTAGGAGTTAGAGCAAATGCTGATAACCCTAGAGATGCAAAACAAGCTATTGAATTCGGAGCTGAAGGAATTGGACTTTGTAGAACTGAACATATGTTCTTTGACAAAGACAGAATCCCTGTTGTAAGACAAATGATTCTTTCAGAAACTACTGAACAAAGAGTTGAAGCATTAGAAAAAATCAGACCAATGCAAGAAAAAGATTTCTATGATATCTACTGTGTATTAAAAGAAAAAACAGCGACAATCAGATTACTTGATCCACCTCTACACGAATTCTTACCTTATGAAGACGAAGATATTAAAAACTTGGCAAAAGAAATGAATATCGACGAGTCTCATCTAAGAGATGTAATCACAGATTTGGAAGAAGTAAATCCAATGCTTGGACACAGAGGTTGTAGACTAGCAGTTACTTATCCTGAAATATATAGAATGCAAGCAAAAGCTATAATAAATGCTGCAATAAAAGCACAAAAAGATTTGAATATCTCAATTACTCCTGAAATAATGATTCCATTAGTTGGAGAACTTGAAGAATTAAAATATGTAAAAAGAGAAATCGTTGAAGAAATCGAAATGACTCTAAAAGAATTGAACGAAAACATTAAGTACAAAATTGGAACAATGATTGAAATTCCTAGAGCTGCCCTACTTGCTGATGAAATCGCAACAGAAGCTGAATTCTTTAGTTATGGTACAAATGACTTAACACAAATGACATTCGGTTTTTCAAGAGATGATGCTGGAAAATTCTTAAACGAATATGAAAATAAAAAAATATTCGACTTTAATCCATTTGCAAAATTGGATCAAAAAGGCGTTGGTAAATTAGTAAAAATGTCTTTCAAACTTGGAAGAGAAACAAACCCTCATCTTCATGTAGGAATTTGTGGTGAACACGGTGGCGATCCTGATACAATTGAATTCTTAAATTCTGTAGGAATTGACTATGTATCATGTTCTCCTTTCAGAGTGCCAATCGCAAGACTTGCAGCAGCACAAGCAAAAATTAAACAAAGTAAATAAAATTTAACTAAGAGAAATATAAAACAAAATGGATAGCGAAATGCTATCCATTCAGACTGATGACAAAGGTGTCGATGAGCAATCATTGGCACTTTTTTAGTGGAGAAAAAAGGGAAAAGTAGTATAATAATTTGACTATAGAAAAATAAATTAATAAAAACCCAACCCTTCCACGATGCTTCGCATCGGGTGGGTACCCGG
>CABRGI010000034.1 GCA_902470455.1 uncultured Parvimonas sp. | reverse complement strand
ATGCTTTAAGAAGAAGATTTTCATTCTATGATATTAAGCCGGGATTTGTAACTGATGGATTTATTAAGTATAGAAATAGCTTAAAAAATGATAAATTTAATAGACTTATAGAATGTGTAAAAAGTCTTAATGATATTATTTCAAGTGATGAATCTTTGGGAGATGGATTTTGTATTGGGCATAGTTATCTATGTAACTTAAGTAAAGATAAAATAGATGATAAAGTATTATCAGGAATTGTAGAATATGAATTAATTCCACTTTTAAAAGAATATTGGTTTGACGAACCTTCCAAGGTAAATAATTGGATTATCAATCTTAGGAGTGCAATTAAATGATTCCAATACAAAATATTTACTATATGTTGTCATATGCTTTTAGAGTTCTTAATCAACAAGGATATAAAAAATTAGCTACTGAAAAATTTGACAATACTTTGGAATTAATGGCAGAGATTTTAATGAAAGGGATATCCGGACAAATTAAAAGAGGACTTGAAAGAGAGTATATTTTACAAACAGAGGAGTTAACATCAGTTAGAGGCAAATTAGAAATATCTGAATCCATAAAAAATAATAGTATGATAAGAAAAAAATTAATTTGTGCCTATGATGATTTTTCAGTAAATAGTACAATGAATAGAATTATAAAATCAACGGTTGAAACACTCTTAACTTCAAATTTATCTAAAAAAAGAAAAAAAGAGCTTAGAAAATTAATGATATATTTTAGAGATGTTGAGACTATTAATATAAGATATATAGATTGGAATTTTAAATATAATAGAAATAACAAACACTATCAAATGTTGATTGCAATAAGTTATCTTATAGTTAAAGGATTAATACAAACCAATAAAGATGGAACTATGAAGATGATGGATTTTCTAGATGATCAACGAATGAGTCGTCTTTATGAAAAATTTATACTTGAGTACTATAAGAAACATTATCCAAAATTATCTGTTAGAGCTTCTCAAATTCCGTGGTCATTGGATGATGGTGTCAGAGAAATGCTTCCAATTATGCAAAGCGACATATATATTCAGAATGAAGATAGTATTTTGATTATTGATGCTAAATATTATGGGAAGACAACCCAAATGCAGTTTGATAAACGTAAGATTCACTCAAATAATCTATATCAAATTTTTACCTATGTAAAAAATTGTGATTATCAATTTGAAAATCAAAATAAAACAGTATCCGGAATTCTTTTATATGCAAAGACAGATGAAACAATTCATCCGGATAATGTATATCAGATGCATGGCAATCAAATAAGTGTAAAAACTCTAGATTTAAATTGCTCATTTGATAAAATTGCCGAACAAATGGATAATGTAGTAGAATCTCATTTTGAAAGAGTAAAAAAATATGAATGATTTGAGAAAGTTATTGTTAAAAGAATAAAATAATTGAAAGTTCATTAAGATTTATAGTAACTTTAGTTTTTTGTATAATTACATTGAAACATTTTTATTAGTGTAAGTAAATAATACTAACTATGGGGGATGATTTAATTTGAATAAAAAAGAGAATGAAAGTACTCGTTCAAAAATTTTGGGTATTTGTTTAATTTTGATTAGTTTAGTAATTGTTTTTTTTGTTTTCAGACAGCTTTTTGATGTTGATGATACTTATGTCAATATTGAAAGAAGTGGCGAGCGAATTGACAATAGCGTTTTTTATAAATATGATGGCAAGATTTATGCACTTATTCCAAGTGGTGGATATTACATTGTGGAAGATGCTGATGTAGATTCTTTTAGTGTAATTAAGTCAGAGCATATTTATAATCCTACTGTTGTCGGAAATGATAAAAATCATGTTTATTTTGGAAATGTAAAAATTGAAGACCTTAATCCAAAAGAAATAACTAATGTGGCAAATGGATATTATACTGATGGTAAAAGTAGTTATTTTTGTTCTCCACTTTCTGATAGAAATGATGACCTTTCATATTTGTCAGAAGCTTTTGGACATATAGTTCATGCTTTTAATAAGAATAAAAAGCCTAAGTCATATATTTATCCATATTACAAAGTAGATACTGAGAAGAAACTTTCAAGTTTTAAGGAATTATTATATTTTGCAACAGATGGAGATTTGCTTTATTACAAGGGGAAGGCTCTTGAAAATGCAGATATAAATACCATAAAGCAGGTTTCTAAGTATGGAGAGTATTTTTGTGATAAAAATAATGTTTATTACAAAAATGAACTTTTACCAATTAAAAATAGTGGGGAATTAGAAGTCGTTTCAGTTGAACAGGGAGACGATTTGCTTTATGATAAAAAGAGTGGAGAAGTTTTTAAAGGTAATCTTAGATTTGACGAAAATTTTACTCCTTATAGAGTAATTGGAAATAGTAGTTCTCATATTTATAATCTATTTTTTGCTTCAAAAGATGGAGTATATTTTTATAATCAAAGAAAAAATAAGCAAATAAAAATTGGAGAAAATGATTTTAAAGGAAATATTGAATTTTTAGATGAAAATGTATTTTGTGATGGAGAAAATATGTATTTTTTAAGTTCTTATGAAAAGTATATTGTTAGATTTAGAGTTCCACATATTAGACGATTGTATTCAAGAAATTCTCAAATAGTTAGCTTTGATAAAAAAGAAGGTTGGGAAAAAGTAAAAGACATACAAAGTAATGTAATAGGCTCCGTTTGGAAAAAAAATGGGAAATACTATTATTTTGATAATTTAGGAAATAGTCAGCTTATAAAAGATACAGTTTTTGAAATTACTGACAAAGAAGTATTGAACGAATTATTATCAGATGAAGGCAAAATAACTGTCGATAATAATTCGTTCAATTAGAGAAATAATAAAAGCCGAAAAAATGCAAGCTGTATCAGGAGAAGTCAAATACACAGCAACTGTAAAATATAGTTATTATTATCTATATATGATTTTATTATTTCCTTTTGTAGTTGTTGGTAGTATATTGAAGCAAAGAGGTAGAAGAAAACTATTTAGGGATAATAGGAAATTTATGTATTAGTATCTAAAAATATCTAGGATTTAAATAAGAGCTCATTAACTAATAATAAAAGGTTAATGGGCTCTTTTAAATAAGAGCTCATTAACTAATAATAAAAGGTTAATGGGCTCTTTTAAATACTTAAAATATTATTAATTTTTGTGATTAACTTTTATGAAGATTGTTGAAGAAAAATATTATTAAAAAAGGGTAAATTTAAGATAGATTAAGAATTTTTATTATAAATTAATAGAAATATTACATCAATTTTAATACTAGAAAGGTAAAAAAATTGGAACGAAAGTAAAAGATTATTATAATATTCCTTATTTGGAGGATTTAGCAAGAAAAATTTCATCAGTAACTGATAATTTTAATAATAAAAAATTTTTTGAATTAACTAAAAGCGAAATAGAGTCTTTAGAATTTAACCAAAGACAAGAGCTTGTTTCAAATGCTTTATATGAATCCATAGATTTGGATTATGTTAAAACAATAGAGTCTTTTAGAAAAATTTTAGGTAATGAGCTAAGAGGAAATAGTGTAGCATTCACAGAAGGATGGTGGCTGTGGCCTATTGGAAAATATGTTGAGATATATGGAGATGAATATTTTAAGGAGAGTATTGATTTTAGTAAAGAACTTACAAAAAGATTTACTTCTGAATATTGTATGAGACCTTTAATTAAAAAATATCCGGATAAGAGTTTTAAGATTTTAAAAGAATGGAGTAAAGATGAGCATGAGAGGGTTAGAAGACTTTCGAGTGAATGTTTAAGAATAAGACTTCCTTGGGCAAAAAAATTATATACTGCACTAGAATATTTTGATGATTACTATGAAATTTTAAGTAATTTAAAAGATGATAAGGATAAGTATATCCAAAAGAGTGTTGCAAATAATTTGAATGATTTGTATAAAGAAGATAAAGATAAATTTTATTTTATTATTAATAGCTGGAAGAAAGAAAATATAAGTAAAGAATGTGAATGGGTTATAAAACATGGATCTAGAAATGTAAAGGAATAATATTTTTTTATTTATTAAGTGGGATATATAACCTAAGGAGTAAAAAATGGAATTTAAAAATATAGTCGAAAAACAAAAAGAATTTTTTAAAACAAATGCTACAAAATCTGTTGAATTTAGAATTAATATGTTACAAAAACTTAAAAAAGTAATTCGAGATAATGAAAAACAAATTCTATCTGCTCTATATGAGGATCTTTCAAAATCAGAGGCAGAAGGTTATCTTACTGAAATTGGAATAGTATATGGGGAAATTCATGAGGCATTAAAAAATGTAAAAAAATGGAGTAAGCCTAAAAGAGTGAGAGGAAGTCTTGGGATATTTCCTGCTAAAAGCTATGTCTATTCAGAACCTTATGGAGTTGTGTTAATAATGGCACCGTGGAATTATCCTTTTAATTTGTCACTTTCCCCACTGGTTGCTGCTATTGCATCAGGAAATTGTGCTATTATAAAATGCTCAAAAGAGAGTAAAAATACATCAAAAATTATTAGAGATATAATAAATAAAACATTTGAAGAAGAATATATTTACTGTGTAGATTCTGACCTTGATTATGACGAAATTCTTCATCAAAGATATGATTTTATATTTTTTACTGGAAGTGCAAGAGTTGGGAAAATCATAATGCGAGTTGCAAGTGAAAATTTAATACCTGTTTCTCTAGAATTAGGAGGAAAAAGTCCTTGTATTATTGACGAAACAGCTGATATCAAACTTTCAGCAAAACGTATCGTGTGGGGGAAACTTTTAAATGCAGGACAGACATGTGTATCAATAGACTATATTGTTGTTCATAAAAATATAAAAGAAGAATTTATTAAGTATCTGCAAGAAGAAATTGAATTAAGATATCCTGATGCTATAAATAATAAATCTTATCCAAAAATTATTAATACTCATCATTATGAACGTCTTTTAAATTTAATAAAGACGGAGTCAAATGTAATTGGCGGAAAATGTAATGATAGCGAAAAAAAGATTGAGCCGACTCTTTTTCCTGATGTAGATTTTGACCATGAGATTATGAAAGATGAAATTTTTGGACCTTTGTTACCGATTATTGAGTATGATGATATAGATAAAGTTGTTGATATAATTAAAAAAAGAGAAAATCCTTTGGCTTGTTATATTTTTTCACAAAATAAAGGTAATGCAGAATATATTATTAACAGTATTTCTTATGGTGGAGGTTGTGTAAATGATGTAATAATGCAACTTGCAAATAGTCATATTCCTTTTGGTGGTGTAGGAAATAGCGGTATGGGCTCTTATCATGGAAAGCATGGTTTTGATTTATTAAGTCACAAAAAAGGAGTTGTAAAAAATAAAACTTTTTTAGATTTACCTTTTAGATATGCACCTTTCGATTTGAAGAAATTAAGTGTATTTAAAAGAATAATGAAGTAAAAGTAAAATTTTTGATTGAGGATATTGATTAAAAATTTTTATGTTTCTTAATAAATATTGTTTTATGACATAAATTAAATAAAAAATGAAATAATATGTAACAAAAATCATATTTCATTTGGCTTTAAATAGTAGATTTTTTTGTTGTATTATGATATAATTTAGAACGATATGATTCAATATAATATTATAAAAAAATTATTCCCAATTAGTAAGATTTAAAATTTAAAATTATTATGGTTTAGCGATAACTTTAATTGAATTTTACAGAAAAATTGGGTATAATTATGTTCTGATTTAAGTTTTAAATTATTAGAAAATAATTAATAATAATTTGAAAAAATATTATGATAATGATTAATCAAAATAATTGTAAATCATAGACTTTTTTAAAAATAGGAGTCTAAATTTTTTAAAAATATAAATTATTTAAAAGGGGAAGATTAAGATGAAGAAAGATTTATTAAAAAGAAGTTTAAGTTTTATACTTGCTTTTATAATGGTTTTTTCTATAGTATTACAGGCTAGAAATAAATCATTTGCAGAAGAAGTAGATACTAATGTAATAACAGAAGCTTCAATTACGGATTTAACAGGAAATCCTATAACGAAACCAATTGGAGCGTGGCAAGCATTTCGAGTTAATGCAAAGTATGAATTACCAAATAATAAAGTAAAGATGGGAGATACAACAACATTGACATTGCCTAAAGGTTTTTCACCTGCATCGCCTTTTCAATTTGAAATTAAAGCCGGAAATGATGTTGTTGCAAATGGAAGATTAGTTGATGGAAATCCTACTAAAGTTGTTATTACCTATACAAAATATGCTGAAGAACATTCAGGAGTTAAAGGCTCATTTTATTTTAATATTCAAATTAATAGTGGAACACAAACTCAAACTGGTGTTATCCCTGTAACACTTACTGCAAGCGGGGATGGAGCTGTTGTTCCAGCGGGTACTGTTACTTATAATCCACATCAAGTTACAGGAGTTCAATTGATTAAAGGTGGATGGATGGATAGTGGAAATAAAACTATCGGTCATTATAAAATAGCTATTAATCAAGCTAATAAAGAAATGGTTAATGCTAAAGTTACTGATACACTTTTAAATCCAGGAGTTCAATATATTGAAGATTCATTTCAAATACTTGAAGGCAAATGGGTTAGTAATGAAGCTGGAACTGATATCCTATTTAAAGAAGAAGTAAATGTGACTGCACAATATAAAGATAAACTTAAAGTTGAAGGAAATAAGTTTACACTAGATATTGGGAATAGACCTGCCGGTAAAGGGATGATGATTAGATATAAAGTTAAAATATCCTATGAACCTGTAGTTGGAGAATTGTTTACTAATAAAGTAAATTTGGTAGATAATGGAAGAAACTATGAGTATAAAATGTCTTATAAAATTACTGATGCTAGTGGCGGTGGTGCAGGATATGTATATAAGATTAAAATTAATAAAACCGGTCAAAACGGTTCTGTATTATCAGGAGCAGAGTTTGACGTAATTCGTGTGCGTAATAATCAAAAAGTTGGAACTATTACTACCGGTACAGACGGAACAGGAGAAATTGGAAATTTAGTTTTGGACAGATATAAACTTGTTGAAACTAATGCCCCTAGTGGATATTTACGATTATCAGAACCAGTTTTTGTTGAAGAAAGTGACTTTACAGGGGACAAAGTCGCACTTAAAAATGTTGTAAATAAACCAAATGAAAAAATTTCAATTTCTGTTTTGAAAAAATGGGTAGGACCTGCTAAAGATTCAGTAATAGTAGAACTAAAAAAAGCCGGCAGTGACACTGTTATACAAGAGCATGAATTAAAAGCAAATGAAAATTGGAGTTATGAATTTACAGGATTAGATAAATATGAGACAGATGGAACATTAATTGATTATAAAGTAGTAGAAAAGAATGTACCTACTGGATACGAGGCTAAATATGAAAAAGATGGCACAGGAAAATTCATAATAACAAATACAAATGTAGAAAAGACAGAAGTATCAGTTACAAAGAAGTGGGTAGGACCAGTTAAAGATTCTATTATTGTAGAGCTTAGAAAAGTAGGAAGTAATGATGTAATACAAGAATATGAATTAAAAGCAAGTGATAATTGGACACATAAATTTACAAACTTACCGAAATATGAAAATGATGGGACAGAAATCAAATATGAAGTAGTTGAAAAATCTGTTGCTTCAGGATATATATCTGCAATTGAAGGCACAATGCAAGATGGCTTCACAATCACAAATATAAATGTAGAAAAAGTGGAAGTATCAGTTACAAAGAAGTGGGTGATGATTTTGAATGA
>CABRGI010000033.1 GCA_902470455.1 uncultured Parvimonas sp. | reverse complement strand
TGCATTACTTTTTTCAGTAATTGCAACTATTAAATATAAATTATCTAATACCATATTTTTATCCTTTTTGTTTTTTTCTTAAATAACAACTTATTTAGAAACTTATTCATTGTTGTTATTATATCATAATCTCTTTTTGATAATTAAATCAATGTAATTATGATGAAATAATTATAGCTTTATCATAAGGCATAAATCTGTAATTATTATATCATAAATTGCTTTTTATATCTAATTTTTTTGTTTTGATATTTATACCCAATTTGCAAAAAAATTGGAGATATTATCCCCAATTAGTTTTGAAAATGAATTAATTTTCCTTTCGGTTCTACTTCTTTTATCTCAATTAGTTTGAGTTTGACAACTTTTCCGGATTTATATTTATCTACTATTACTTCACCAATCATTTCATACCATTTATCCTTTTCAGGATATTTTCCATCAGTAATATATTCAAATCCGATTACGCTGTCATTATAACAACAACCCGGTCCCTCTCTTAAAATAGCATAGATAACCTCTCCTGTATCTTTATCTTCAAATCTTACATTTTGCCCTGAAATTCTAACTTTTTTACCTATATATTCATCTTTATTTACATAAATATCATTTACAAGAGCCAAAAATATTCCATCGGAAATATTTATTATTCCGTCCTTTGAATCTGCATCTCTTTTTTCATTAAGTTGGTCTTTTGTAAGTTTATCTTTTTTTTCAGGTTGTTTGTATTCATTATTAGAATTATCTTGATTTTTATGTCTTTCTATTTTATAATCGTCAGGATTTTGATTTTTATCAATTTCAGTAGATTTTTTATCTTTATCGGTTCCGGCATTTTCCGGGTCATCCTTTAAAGCACTTTTTAAATCATTTTTATTCTCTTTGTTTGTAACAAATTTATTACTGTCAGATTTTGAACAAGAACATAATAATAGACAAGATAATACTAAACTCAATATTTTTTTATTCACTTATAAACCTCCTTACTATGCAGGATAAAATAAATAAAACTAAATTAACTAATACCACACTCGCACCTGTCGGTGTAGAATAGATATATGATAGAGTTATTCCTATAAATAATGCCATTACTGAAATTATAACTGATGAAATAACTACAATTTTATAGCTTTTAAAAATTCTCATAGAAGTCATTGCAGGAAATATAATTAAACATGAAATTAACATACTTCCCATAAATTTCATTCCAATAACTATGGTAACAGAAATTAGAATTGTAACTAAAGTATTGTATAGATTTACATTTAATCCACTAGCCTTTGCAAAATCTTCATCAATAGTAATGGTATATATTTTATTATACAATAAAATATATGAAATTAAAACCACAATTCCCAATACAAAACTGATGTACATATCACTTCTTTTCATAATCAATATACTTCCGAATAAGTAATTACATACATCAACATTTAGTCCTTTGGTTACAGCAGTAAAAGTTACCCCAATAGAAACGGAAACACAGCTTAAAAGAGCAATTGCAGTATCACTACTTATATTATATTTTTCTCCGTATTTTAAAAGGATAATTCCCGCTACAATTACTATCGGCATAGAAAATTCCATTGGAGAAATATCAAAAGAAAGAGCGATTGATAGAGCTGCAAAGGAAACATTTGAAAGCCCAACTCCTATCATTGCATATCTCTTTAAAACTAAAGTTATTCCAAGTAATGCGGAACTTATTGAAATTAAGAGTCCAACGACTATAGCTTTTACCATAAAGGGATAACTTAACATTTCTGAAATTATACTAATCAAATTTAACTTCCCCCTTTTCAAATTTTTCCAAAACATTCTCAATGACTTTATTCTCTTTTCCTAAAATCAAAGCTCTGTTAGAATATTTAAAAGCCTCTTCATCATGACTTATCATAACAATAGTAAGTCCTTCTCTATTTAATTTTTCCAAAATATCATATAACATTTTTCTAACATTGATATCCAAAGAATTTGTAGGCTCGTCTAAAAATATAATCTTTTCAGATATACAAAGGCATCTACAAAGTAAAACTCTCTGTCTTTGCCCGATAGAAAGTGAGCTTATGCTCTTGTCTTTAATTTCCCAAAGATTTAATTTTTTTAAATTCTCTTTAACTATCTCCCTGTCTTTTGATGTATAGAAAAATTTTGAATAAACAGCTCTTGAAGATAAAACAAATTCCCATATTGTTGATGGGAATTCTTTTTTTAATAAAATTTCTTGAGACATATATCCACAAGTTTTAAAATTCTTTTTTATTTCTCCTGAAGAAATATTTTTTAAGCCTAAAATTCCTTTCATTAGAGTAGATTTTCCTACTCCATTTTTTCCTAAGATGAGGAAGAAATCTCCCTCATCAACGGAAAAACTTAAATTATCAATTATTTTATTATTTTTGTAAAAAATTTCTAAATTATCACAAATTAAAATTTTTTCTTTCATTAATTAAGTCCTTCTTTTAATGCCTCAACATTCTTTTTCATAAGATCTATATAAGTTATACCCTTATCAAACTCATCTTTAGTTACAGTATGAATTGAATGTAAAAGTTTAACCTTTGCTCCAGAATCTTTTGCAACAGTTTCAGCCATTTCTCCTTTACCCATTTCGATACGATATACTACAGGAATTTTATTTTCTTTTATATAATCAACCATTTGTTTTATTTGTCCTGCACTTGCCGTAGCTTCAACACTACAAGCTGAAAATAAAGCTCTATATTCTAAGCCTAAGTCAGCAAATAAATATCTGAAAGGAAATCTATCTGCAATAACAACTTTTTTAATTTTTGCTTTATCTACAACATCATGTAATTCTTTATCTACATCTTCAAGTTGCTTAATATAATTTTTAGCATTTTCTTTATAAAACTCAGCATTAGCAGGATCTTTTTCTACCAAAGCATCAGTTATACTTTTTGCCATTAAAATTGCATTTTTAGGTGAAGTCCAATAATGTGGATCTATTTCCTTTTCTGACTCTTTTTCATGATGTTTATTATGTTCTTCTTTTTCTTCCTTTTCGTTATGTTTATGTTCTTTTTCGTCTTTATGATCATGTTTTTCTTCTTTATGATCATGTTTTTCTTCTTTTTCATGTTCATGGTCGTGGTCATGTTCTTTTTCATCATGATTATGTTCATGTTTCATTCCATCAACAGTTTCTTCTTCAAGTTGTTTAATTCCGTCAACCAACTTAACCACTTTTTTATTTTTCATATCTATACTTTTCGTCAAAGTTTCAACCCATTTATCATGATCTGTTCCACCATAGATAAACATATCAGCATTTTCAACTGTTTTTATATCTTGTGGAGTCGGATTAAATGAATGAACATCAACTCCTGGTTTTACCATCAATTCCAAATCAATTTTATCCTTTGCAATTGCTCTTGTTATATCATATTCAGGAAAAATTGTTGTTACAACCTTTAATTTGCTTTTTGTATTCTCTTCCTTATCTTTTTTTTCGGTTTTTGCAGTACAACCTGTAATCAATACAGCTCCTGCCAAAATTAAACCAAAAACTTTTTTTGAAATATTTTTCATATAGTACCCCCATTTGAGAAATTTTTAAAATTAAAATTTCATTAGAATAATTCTAATTCTTTTATATTGTATCACAAAAATAAAAAATAATCTATAAATAAGAATAGTTTTTATTTTCGTTTATATAATTCTTTAAATAATTTAATATGAATAGAAAAAAAATAATAAAAGTGTTATAATAGAAATTGTTATAATAAATAAATTTAAGGGGGATTTATGAAAACTTTATTTGAAAAGCAACATATGAAATTTACTCGGAAAGACGGAAGTGTTTTAACTGTAAGAAAAGATGGAGTATCTTATGAAGATGCAAAAAAAGAAAAGAAGAGTTTTGATATTTCATTTGATAAAATTTCCTATATAATAGCACTTAGCTATTGTAATTCTAATTCAAATTATAATTTATTATTTGAAAAGAAAGATAAGTCAGCTCCGATTGATTTTACATCAGACACTACAATTATAAATGATTGTCATAATATTTTAGAAACTAAGTCAATACTTCTAGCTCATGCTGCTAGCAAACTTACAAAAGATTTTCCAAATAATCTTGATACTATGGATATTGATTTAGCTCGTAGTTTGAGAGAAAAAGCTATTCGTATTTCTAATGGAGTTATCTCCGGAGCAAAGAACAGCATTAATATTAATGATATTCGTAGAGTACAATGTGCATCAAATGGTACGATTTCAGACCTTTTAATATACAAAAAGGAGAAAAAGACATTTTGGAATATTCCCGATATGAGAATTCCTTGTAACGAAATTACTTTACCTTTAATTGAGGCAATTGTTACAAGAAATACGGGAAATGGAATTGATTTTTCTCGTGGAAATGGTTTTGATCAAAAAAATTGTAATTTTATTATTATTCGTTATATGGATTCTAACTTTTTTATAAATAGTGATGGAACTTTTGATACAGAATGGCAAAAACAAATATATAATAGAATTAGTATATTTGATTATGATCTTGAATACTTATTAAATAAATAAATATCTATGGAGGTTTTTTGTGAACAGAAATTTTAATGAATTCAACATTTCTATCCTTTCAGATTTCTATGAATATACTATGGCTCAAGGATATTTTAATGAAAATATGGATAATAAAATTACATATTTTGATGTTTTTTATAGAAATAATCCTGACAATGCAAGTTATGCGATTTTTTCAGGTTTAGAACATTTAACTGAAATTCTTAATTCAATGAAATTCAATAAGGAAGATATAGAATATTTTAAATCTTTGAATACTTTTGATGATAAGTTTTTAAATTTTTTAGAAAACTTTAAGTTTGAATGCGATATTTGGTCCGTTCCGGAAGGAAGTGTAATCTTCCCTTATGAGCCTATAATGACAGTAAGAGGTCCTGCAGTTCAAGCTCAATTAATAGAAACTATAGCCCTATTGATAATAAATCATGAAAGTTTAATTGCAACAAAGTCAAGCAGAATAAAAAGAGCTGCAAAAGGCAGAGCTGTTATGGAATTCGGTGCAAGACGTGCACAAGGAATTGATGCATCCGTTTATGGAGCAAAGGCTTCATATATTGCAGGTGTTGACGGAACTTCAAATGTTTTAACCGGAAAACTATTCAATATTCCTGTTCTTGGAACAATGGCTCACTCTTGGGTACAGATGTTTGATACTGAATTAGATGCTTTTAAAGCATTTGCAAAATCTTTCCCAAATAATTGTGTTTTACTTGTAGATACCTATAATACATTACAATCCGGTGTTCCAAATGCAATAAAGACTTTTGATGAAATTCTAAAACCTATGGGAATAAGACCAAAAGGAATTAGACTTGACAGTGGTGATTTGGCATATCTTTCTAAACAAGCCAGAAAAATGTTGGATGATGCAGGATATGAAGATGCACAAATTGTAGTTTCAAACTCACTTGATGAATATACTATTAGAGATTTGTTACATCAAGGAGCGGAAATTAATTCCTTTGGAATCGGAGAAAGACTTATAACTTCAAAAACTCATCCAGTCTTTGGTGGAGTTTATAAATTAGTAGCAATAGAAGAAGACGGAAAAATTATTCCGAAGATAAAAGTTTCAGAAAATGTTGATAAAATAACTACTCCAGGCGTAAAAAATCTGTATAGAATTTATGATAAAAAGACAAATAAAGCTGAAGCAGATTTAATTACTCTATTTGATGAAAAAATTGATGAAAGTAAGCCAATTTCAATTTTCCACCCAATTTACACTTGGAAGACTACAACTTATGAAAATTATATATTAAGACCTATGCTAAAACAAATTTTCAAAAATGGAGAATTAGTTTACAAACTTCCTGATATTGAAGAAATCAGGAAATATTGTGCAAATGAAGTTGAAAGTCTTTGGGATGAATTTAAAAGATTTGATAATCCTCATATTTATAAAGTGGATCTTTCAAAAGACTTATGGGAATTAAAGAATAATTTATTAAAAGAAACAATCCAAATATCTAAAAAACAAAAACAGAGTGATTAAACCACTCTGTTTTATTTTCTATAATCTTTTTAATAATCTCTTAAATAGTTTTCTATTTATTATATATGATATTGTAGCTGTAAGTAAAATAATAATTACATTTGCTAAAACAATATATGGTACATCATATTCCCACTTAACCATCTTAATAGTTGTGAAAATAATTAATCCATACAATCCATAATTAATCAAAATAGAAGCAAATACATTTATTTGACCTGAACCACCATTTAAGGCTTCTTTTGGTGTTTTCCAGTCAAAATATGGATTAACTAGACCTAAAACCATATTTAAACTTCCACTTGTGAACAAAGTTAAGAACATTCCTGATATAACAGCTAGATACACAAGGGGATTAAAAATATACAAAATCATTGACAAAGCTATAATTATTAAAGCAGAAATAAAATGTAATAATTGACATGCAAAAATTCTTGAAATTATATGTGTATTAATTCCTATTGGTGCTGTAGCTATTACCCAAAAAGATTTTCCCTCTCTGGAAACTGAACTTGTTGTAAGGGAAGAGAGTCCACAGAAAAGGCCTAATACTGCTCCTGTTCCAAATCCTCCTACAAGTAAATAAAATAATGATACACGAGAAACTAAGATTCCCATAAAAAGTTGTAATTGGTCTTTAAATTTTAAACCATAATATATACCAATAAAGCCTCCAATAATTACCATTAAGTCAATCATAATTACTTGCATTAAATAAGTAGGAGTTGTTATAATTTCACTAAATTCTTTTTTAAATAAAACAACTAATTTATATTGTCTTGAATGTGCAACCCCTTGTTTTTTTCTCTTTTCAATAGTAGCTTTGCTTTCTTTTGAGACTACATTTACACTTCTTAAAATTTCAAGATAGTTTCTCTCTGCAAAGAATTTCAATAAGAACGAAAGGGCTATACAAATAATCAGACCGACTCCTAAATTTGTAATTGAAGTTATGATATTCTCAGAAATCAATAGTTTTTTCATCCAAACTACAAAGAAAAATATTGATGAAAGTTTTTTATCAAAATCTACAACAACTTTCCCTAAATTAATTCCCAAAGCCGGATTTGAAGCAGCTTGAGTAAATATCATATATACTACAAATAATCCTATAGTAAATACACCATATATTAATTTTAAAAATCTATTGAATATTTTACTTGTTCTAAGTAATTTTCCAAAAATAAGTATTATTACTCCTGTTAACAAAATAGCTTCCAGATTAAGTAATATTAGACCTAAAAAAGTAAAAATATAAAAATCTATTCCTTTTCCAAGGGTATATCCCGTTATTCCAAATGCAACAACAAATATCAAAAAGAATGATAAGAAGAACGTTATTGCTAAAGAATAGATTCTAGATAAAAATATATCACTACCGGATATTGGTAAAGATAATAATATTTCCGTTTCATTATTTTTTTCAATAAAAACAAATGCAGTTGCCAAGGATAAAAATAATGTTATTATAAATATTCCTACAGAGAAAGTAGTTAAACTAGCTTTTCCAAATTCATTTTGAAAATTATTAGCAAGGAACTGTCCAAGTTTAGGAGCTCCCCATATAAACATTATAGCAAAGAAAATCAAGCCCATTGCACCTTGAAAACTAGCTGATCTTTTACCTTTTGTTTTTAAATTTTGTCTTATAGATAAAATTGCAAAAAAATCAATTGAAACAAAATATTTTATTAAAGTCAATAATTTAGATTTTTTCATCGTCAGTCAACTCCAAGAATAT
>CABRGI010000032.1 GCA_902470455.1 uncultured Parvimonas sp. | reverse complement strand
AAAATATATGGTAAACAAACAATAAAATTATTGAAAAAATTATTGCTAAAATAATTATGATAGTAAATAAAACTATGCCTGTAGTCGAATTTAAAATATATTCAGTAATAAAATTGGGAATTTTAATTCCTTTATGAATTGATGTTGATATTGGTATGTTTATGGATACTAATATCAAAATTAAGTAATTTTGTATTTTTTTTATTTTAGATTTAACTAGTTTATATGAATTATTGAAAATCTCTAAAATAGAAACTTCATTTCCAAGTCTTATTTGATTTGTAGTAAATATAAACCCACTTACTTCAAATAATTTAACTATGGAAAATGAAAAAATAATTATTAAAATAGACCATATTTTTGCCGGAGATTTTGCGAAAATACTAGGACTTTCTATATAGAAAAAGCCAAATTTAGTTAATTTTAAAATATATGAAAAAAATTCTTTTGCAAAAGGTAATAAAATAACAATAAAAGCAAGTTGATATAATAAGTCAAAAACTAATAAATTTCTAAAACTTTTCTTTTTTAACAGTTTAAACATATTATCTCCTTTCTAAAAAATATATATAGATAATAATACCATAAATAGAGATAATTATAAAGTAAATAATGTTTTAAGAATTTATTTATGGTATAATTGATTTGGAGGATGCTATGAGAATTAATTTAAAAAAAGAATTAAAAGGTGATATTTTAGATATTGGTGGTGGAGGAGAAGGAATAATAGGACGTCTATATACCAATCAGGTTATTTCAATAGACAATAGAAAAGAAGAGCTTGATGAAGCTCCTGATTTTTGTAATAAAATTTTGATGGATGCTACCAATTTAAATTTTAAAGAAAATTCATTTGATGTTGTAACATTTTTTTATTCATTGATGTATATGAATGAAGAAACTAAGAAAAAAGCTATATTTGAATCCTTCCGTGTATTAAAAACAGGTGGTATTTTATGTATATGGGATACAGAGATAGAAAATATTTATCCTAAACCATTTTTAGTTGAATTGGATATTTGTTTTGAAAATAATGAAGTTCATACAACTTATGGAGTAATAAGAAATGAAATACAAACGATTGATATGATAAAAAATCATGCAAAAGAATGTGGATTTAAACTAATTTTATCTGAATTTGAAGAAAGTATATTTTATTTAAAGTATTGTAAATAATAAATTATGTAGAACAATTTATAATAAAAATATTTTTAAAAATCATATTGACAAAATAGATTTTTCTTGCTATCATTTAGTTGTAAGTTAATTATGATAACTTAAATGAAATAAAATTAATGAGAGAAAGAGTATCTAGGGTTCCGAATTTATTTGCTGGTCCGAGCGATACGAATACTTTTTAAGTATTACACCTAAGGGAGAAAAGCCCAGAAGGTAGGTTTCGCTTGAAGCCTACTTGCTGGGCTTATTTATTTCTTATGTTTAATTTTAGGAGGTATTTTATGGAAAAAATTTACACTGGAAAGACAAAGGATATTTACAAGAGCGAAGATGGTAATTACATTTTAAAGTTTAAAGATGATGTTACTGGAGAAAATGGAGTGTTTGATCCGGGTGCTAATACTGTTGGTTTATCAATTGAAGGAGTAGGTCATGAAGGGTTAAAGATTACTAAATTTTTCTTTGAAATTTTAAAGGAAAAGGGAATTAGAACTCATTATATAGATTGTGATTTAAATGAAAACACTATGACAGTAAAACCTTGCGAAGTTTTTGGTAAAGGTTTAGAAGTAATTTGTAGATTTAAAGCTGTAGGAAGTTTTATAAGAAGATATGGTTTATATGCAAAACCTAATGATGATTTAGATACTTATGTTGAAATCACATTAAAAGATGATGAAAGATGTGATCCTTTAATTACTAAGGATGCACTTGTTATGTTGAATATATTAACAGAAAAGGAATATGAAGACTTAGTAGCACTTACTAAAGAAATTTGTACTATTATTAGAGATGTTTTAAAAGAAAAAGGACTTACTTTATACGATATTAAGTTAGAATTTGGTAAAGTTGATGGAGAAGTTGTATTAATTGACGAAATATCAGGTGGCAATATGAGAGTCTATAATGGAGATAACATTGTTGCACCAACTGATTTATATTCTTTTTTGCTTAAATAATTATAGCCGGAGAATATTTCCGGCTTTTTATATTGAGAACAATTATGTTCCTTGTTACTTATTAGATGTAAATTATAGATAAAAGATAAGTTTAGTATGAAAAAAATTTTGGAGGTAAATATGAAAGTAGCTATTATTATGGGCAGTATTTCTGATAAGGATATTGCTAAAAAAACTTGTGATATTTTAAAAAAATTTGAGATAGAATATGATGCAAGAGTTATCTCTGCACATCGTTCATTAGACTTTGCAATAGATTTTGTTAATAAAATGGAAGAAAATAAGATTGAATTAATTATTGCATTTGCTGGTAAAGCAGCTCATTTAGCTGGTGTTTTAGCTGGTATTTCAACGGTACCTGTTATAGGGGTTCCAGTTAAGGCTTCAACACTTGATGGATTAGACGCTCTACTTTCAACTGTTCAAATGCCTAAGGGAGTTCCTGTTGCAACAGTAGCAATAGATGGTGCTGAAAATGCCGGTATTTTAGCTGCACAAATTTTATCATTAAAATATGATGAATTAAAGGTTAAACTAAAAGAATATAAGCTTGAGATGAAAGAACAAGTAAAAAAAATGGATGATGATTTAGATATATAAATGGAGGATATTTTAATGGCATTAACATATGAATCAGCAGGTGTAAATAAACATGAAGGATATAATGAAGTAAATTTAATTAAAAAATTTATTAAAAATACTTATACAGAAGGAGTTCTTTCTGATTTAGGTGGCTTTTCAGGACTTTTTGAACTTGGAAAAGATTTAAAAAATCCTGTTTTAGTTTCCGGAACTGACGGAGTTGGAACAAAAGTAAAATTAGCTCAAATGATGGATGTTCATAATACGGTTGGAATAGATTGTGTTGCAATGTGTGTTAATGATATTTTATGTCAAGGTGCTAAACCTCTGTTCTTTTTAGATTATATTGCTACCGGAAAACTTGTTGCAGAAAAAATGGCAAGTATTGTTGAAGGAGTAGCTGAAGGATGTATTCAAGCAGGAAGTGCTTTAATTGGTGGAGAAACTGCTGAAATGCCTGGAATATATAAAGAAGAAGATTATGACATTGCTGGATTTTGTGTAGGTGTTGTTGAAAAGGATAAAATAATTGATGGTAAGAAAAATGTAAAAAAAGGTAATGTTATTTTAGCATTACCATCTTCAGGGGTTCATAGTAATGGCTTTTCTTTGGTAAGAAAAATAATTTTTGACCATAAAAACTTTTCATTAAATGATACTATTGAAACAGGAAAAACTTTAGGTGAAGAACTTTTGACTCCAACTAAAATTTATGCGAAATCAATAGTTAATTTGTTAGAAAAATTTAAGGTAAATGGTCTTTGTCATATAACAGGTGGAGGAATTTATGAAAATGTACCAAGAGTTTTAGGTGATGATGTTGATGCTAAAATTATAGAAAAAAATATTCCTCAAAAAGAAATTTTTTCACTTCTTCAAAGATGGGGAGAAATTTCAAAAGAAGAAATGTATGGAACTTTTAATATGGGGATAGGTATGTTGAAGGAATAAAAGACTTATTTAAAGAAATGAATGAGGAAATTTACGAAGTTGGAGAAGTTGTAGAAGGAAATTCTAAAGTAATTTTATGTTAGTAAATTTTGGAGGAATTATGGATAAGAGAATTTTTGTTAAGAAGAGGGATGGATATAATAAGGAAGCTTTAGATCTTAAATACAATTTAAATATTGAATATAATTTAGGAATAAAAGATTTAGAGCTTTATATTATATATGACATTTACAATATCAATGAAAAAACTTATGAATTAGCCAAAAATTCAGTTTTTTCAGAAGTAATGATTGATGAAGTAGTTGAAGACATAATACTACAAGATGGAAGATATTTTGCTTATGAAACATTACCTGCTCAATATGATCAAAGAGCTGATAGTGCAGTTCAATGTGTATCTCTTTTAGATAATAATTCAAAAATTACTGTAAGAAGCGGAAAACTTATAATTTTTGATAGAGTTTTAAATCAAGATGAAATGGATAAAGTAAAAAAATATTTGGTTAATCCTATTGAATCAAGAGTTAAAGATTTGAGTATTTTGAGTTTTTCAATGAGTTCAGAAATGAAAAAAATGAAAGACTTAAAAGGCTTTTCTTCTTTTTCAAAAGATGAATTAATTGATTTAAAAAATGAAATGTCTCTAGCTATGAATATTGAAGATTTAATTTTCATTCAAGATTATTTCAAAAATGAAGGAAGAACACCTACTGAAACTGAAATCTACGTTTTAGACTGTTATTGGAGTGATCATTGTAGACATACAACTTTTGAAACTGTTTTAGACGATATTAAAATTGAATCTGAGCTTTTCCAAAAAGAAATGCAAAGTGCTTTTGATATTTATTTAAATGTTAGAAAAGAATTAAATATTACTAAACCTATAACTCTAATGGATATGGCAAGTATATTTGGGAAATATCACAAAAGAGTATTAAATGATAAGAATATAGAGGTTAGTGAAGAAATTAATGCTTGTTCATTTTTTACTGATATTGAAAATAATGGAAAAATAGAAAAATGGTTAATTCAATTTAAAAACGAAACACATAATCACCCTACAGAGATTGAACCTTTTGGTGGAGCGAGTACTTGTGTTGGTGGAGCAATTAGAGATCCGTTGTCCGGAAGAAGTTATGTTTATCAAGCAATGAGAGTAACAGGTTGTGGAAATATTTTACAAAAAAGAGAAGAAACTTTGAAGCATAAATTACCTCAAGTTGATATTTCTACAAAAGCTACAAGCGGCTACTCATCTTATGGTAATCAAATTGGACTTGCAACAACTTATGTAAAGGAACTCTATGATGACTCTTATGTTGCTAAACATATGGAAGTTGGAGCGGTTGTTGGAGCAGTCAAATACGGAGATTTCAAAAGAGAAACTCCTGTTAAAGATGATATTGTAATCTTAATTGGAGGAAGAACAGGTAGAGACGGTATTCAAGGAGCAAGCGGTTCAAGTTTAATTCATACAAATGATTCTCTTGAAACAGCATCAAGTCAAGTGCAAAAAGGAAATGCCATTGAAGAGAGAAAAATTCAAAGATTATTTAGAAAACCTGAAGTTACAAAATTGATTAAAAAATGTAATGATTTTGGTGCGGGTGGTGTTTGTGTTGCAATCGGAGAATTATCTGATGGAATTGAAATTCATTTAGATAAAGTTTTATTGAAATATGAAGGGTTAAATCCGACAGAAATTGCCACAAGTGAGTCACAAGAACGTATGGCAATTGTAATATCACCAAATGATTATGAAATTTTTATAAAAGAATGTGAAAAAGAAAATATAGAATATTCTAAAGTAGCAACTATAACCGATAGAAGAAGACTTGAGATGTATTATTATGATGATAAGGTTATGGATTTAAGTGCAGACTTTTTGGCAACAAGTGGAGTAAGACAACACTCAAAAGCAACACTATGCGATAATGATGGTAGCAATCCTTTTGAAAATAAGATTGTTTCTAAAGAAAATGTATTAAATGAATTATCTTCATTAAATGTGGCTTGCCAAAAAGGAATTGCTCAAAGATTTGATGCTTCAATAGGTGCAACAACCGTATTAATGCCCTTCTCAGGTAAAAATCAATTAACTCCTGTTCAAGCTGGTATTCAGGCATTACCTACAATTCATTCAACAAGTGATACAGCTACAATTTTGAGTTATGGATTTATTCCAAAGATATCTCATTACTCACCATTCTTATCAGCTATTTATGCTGTTTTAGAATCTGTTGCCAAAGTTTATGCTGTTGGTGGAGATAAAAGTAATTTATATTTTTCATTCCAAGAATATTTTGAAAAACTTGGAAAAGACAGTAAAAAATGGGGAAAAGTTACCCAAAGTTTACTCGGAACTATCTATGCTCAAAATGAGATAGGATGTCCAAGTATCGGAGGAAAAGATAGTATGTCTGGAACATTTAACGAATTAAATGTCGTTGAAACATTGATATCTTTTGCATGTACTCCTGTTAAAATTAAGAATATAATTTCTCCGGAATTAAAAACAATTGGAAATTATATATATTATGTTCCTATTGTAAAAAATTCGAAAGGATATCCTGAAATTAAGGAAACATTAAAAAGCTATGAACTAATAAATGAACTTATAAAATCAGGTAAAATTTTATCAGCATATGTTCAGGAAGAAGGTAGTGTAGTAGTTCTCTAGTAAAAATGGCAGTTGGAAATGGTTTAGGTTTTACAGTTAATAAGGAAAATATTTTAAATTTTGATCCTGCATCAATTGTTGTAGAATCAAATTGTGAATTACCTTTTGAAAAAATTGGAATGGTTAGTGAAGAAATATTTATAAATGGAATTAAATTTGATTATGATGAAATATATAATGCATATACAAAAACATTAGATAAAATCTATCCTTTATATCAAAATTTAGATTGTGGAAATTGTGAAAATTTATCTAATGACAAAAATGAAAAAAAATATTACAAAGAATATATTGAAAATGTAAATGTCTTAATTCCTATATTTCCTGGAACAAATTGCGAATATGACGTAGAAAAAGCATTTATTGATGCAGGAGCTACAACAAAAACTGTTATTTTTAGAAATAAAAAAGAAGATGATATCGAAAAGTCAATTGAAGAATTAGTAAATGGAATAAAAGATGCACACATTATTATGATACCAGGAGGATTTTCTAGTGGAGATGAACCGGATGGAAGTGCAAAGTTTATAGTAAATGTTTTGAAAAATGAAAAAGTTAAAGATGCAATTCATAAACATTTAGATGATAAAAAATTAATTTTGGGTATTTGTAACGGATTTCAAGCATTAATTAAGTCAGGACTTATACCTTACGGAAGAATAAAGTCTTTAACTGAAGATGACTTGACATTATACAGAAATGACAGTTATCATCATATTTCAACAAGTGCTATAACTCGTGTTGCAAATTTAAACTCTCCTTGGACTCAAGATTTTGAAATTGGACAATTGCATGAAATTATGTTTAGTCATGGTGAAGGAAAACTTGTTGGGAACAATATTGAGAAATTTAAGGATTTATGTGCCTTCCAATACTGTGATTTTGAAGGTAATGCAAGTAGCAATGGAAAATTTAATCCTAATGGTTCATTATATGCCATTGAAGGTATGATTAGTGAAGACGGATTGGTTTTAGGGAAAATGGGACATAGTGAGCGTTATGGAACCGGTTTATATAAAAATAAAACTATAAAAGGAATTCAAAATATATTTGAAAATGGTGTAAATTATTTTAAAGGAGAAAAATAATATGAAACTTTTATATGAAGGCAAGGCAAAACAATTATTTCAATGTGAAAATAATGAAGAAATATATATTCATTATAAAAATAGTGCAACTGCATTTAATGGAGAAAAAAAGGAGGAATTTGATAAAAAAGGCATTTTAAATAATACAATCACCTCATTTATTTTTGAGTATTTAGAAAGAAATGGAATAGAAACTCATTTTATTAAAAAAGTGAATGATACCGACCAAATCTGTAAACATGTTAAAATTATTCCTTTAGAAGTTATTACTAGAAATATAGTAGCGGGTTCTATGGCTAAAAGATATGGTTTAGAAGAAGGTATGAAATTAAAAAAGCCAATTTTTGAACTGAGCTATAAAAATGATGAACTCAATGATCCTCTAATAAATGATGACCATGCAATAGCTTTAGGAATTGTTTCAGAAGAAGAACTTTCTT
>CABRGI010000031.1 GCA_902470455.1 uncultured Parvimonas sp. | reverse complement strand
GAATGGAGTTAATATGTTTAAGTTTGATTTTAATGATAAAAAATACAAAAATATACATTTCATCGGAATAGGTGGAATAAGTATGAGCGGGATTGCAAAACTACTTTTAAAAAAGGGATATAACATTTCTGGAAGTGACAGAAATACTTCTAAAGAAATTCAAATATTGGAACAAAATGGTGCAAAAATATTTATTGGGCAAAAAAAAGAAAATATTGAAAATCCGGATTTAATAGTATATACAGATGCAATTTTGCCGGATAACGAAGAATTGATAAAAGCAAAATCAATAGGAGTTCCTTGTGTAACAAGAGGACAATTCTTAGGTGCATTAATGAGAAATTATACTCATTCAATCGCAATTTCAGGATCACATGGTAAAAGTTCAACTACTAGTATGATTTCAAAAATTTTAATTAATTCCCCTTTTGAACCTTCTATTTTAATTGGTGGAAATTTGGATGAAATTGATGGAAATGTTCTATGTGGTAATGAAGACTATTTAGTAACTGAAGCCTGTGAATTTAAAGCAAATATACTACATTATTATCCAAGTATGGCTATTATTTTGAATATAGATGAAGACCATTTAGATTTCTATAAAAATTTGGATCATATTGTAGATACTTTTATAGGTTATATGAAAAATTTAGATGAAAATTCAAAAGCTATTATTAATATTGATGATCCTAACTGTCTTCCACTATTAGAACATATCAAAGGAGAAACTATTACATTTGGTATTAATAATGAAGATGCTACTTATAAAATTACTAATATCAGTTTTGATAAAGTTGGTCATCCTTGTTTTGATATTGAAAATGAAAAGTTTGGTAAACATCATTTCTGCTTAAATATAATAGGCAGACATAATATTTATAATGCAGCAGCTGCAATTATAGCGACTTACGAAACAGGTATAGATGTAGAATATATTAGAGATGCTATTTCAAAATATAAAAATTTGCACAGAAGAATGGAAGTCTATGGAGTAATTGGTAATGATAAAAAGGCCACTATTTTAACTGATTATGGTCATCATCCAAAAGAAATAAAGAGTTGTTTAAGTTCTATCGCAGAACATAAAGAAGGCAGACTTGTATGTATTTTCCAACCTCATACTTATTCAAGAACAAAAACTTTGCTTAATGATTTTGCAAAATGTTTTGACGATTGTGATGAAGTTATTGTAACAGAAATTTATGCTGCAAGAGAAAAGTTCGATCCCACTATTCATTCAATAGATTTAGTTGAAAAACTAAATAAAAATGGAGTAAATGCAATTTATTTAAAAACTTTTGAAGAAGCAAGAGATTATATTTTTGAAACATTTAAAGATAAAGATACTATTATAACAACAGGATGTGGAAATCCACACGAACTTGCAAAAATGATCGTAGAAGATTATAAATAATTAAGAAAAAAGACAGAAAATATAAAATTTTCTGTCTTGTTTTTTATCTTGGTAAAAATCCAACTTTCTTATAAACTTTTCTAAGGGTTTTATTTGCGAAGTAAGATGCTTTTTCTGCACCTTCTTTCATAACTTTTTCAAGATATGATTTGTCTGAAATAAACTCTTTATGTTTTTCTCTAATTGGTTTTAAACTATCTGCAATCAATTGTCCCAAATCTTCTTTAAAAACTGAATAATTTTCATTTTTATATTTTGCGACAATTTCATCACTTGTTTTACCACTAAAAGCTATATAGATATTAATTAAATTTTTTAGTCCTTTTTGTTCATCATTATAATCAAAATTTCCAAGACTATCTGTTACAGATTTTCTAATTTTTCTCTTAATAGCATCTTCATCATCAAGAAGCAAGATAAATGAATTAACATCTTCATCAGACTTACTCATCTTCTTTTCAGGATTTTTAAGGCTCATAATTTTTCCTGTTTCTTTTCCAATTATTCCTTCAGGAACTACAAAAGTTTCAGAATATTTATTGTTAAATCTTTCAGCTAAGTCTCTTGCAAGTTCTAAATGTTGTTTCTGATCAACACCAACAGGAACTAAATCTGTTTGATATAGTAAAATATCCGCAGCCATTAATACGGGATAAGTAAATAAACCTGCATTTAGATTTTCTTCTGATTTTTGAGATTTTTCTTTAAATTGAGTCATCCTGCTAAGTTGTCCCATATAACTCATACAACTTAAAACCCAAGATAGTTCAGCATGTTGAGGTACATGTGATTGAACAAAAAGAGTAGATTTATCAGGTTCTAATCCTGATGCTAAAAATATAGCCATTAAATCCAATGTTCTCTCTCTAAGCAATTTAGGTTCTTGAGGTACTGTTATTGAATGTAAATCTGCAACATTAAAAAAACATTCATATTGGTCTTGTAAACCCTTAAAATTTCTTATCGAACCTAAATAATTCCCAATTGTAAGCTGACCTGAAGGCTGTAATGCACTGTAAACTATTTTTCCCATATTCCAATCCTCCTATTATAAAATATTAACAAAAAAGGTCAATCCTAATCTAATTAGAATATTGACCTATCTTTATTATTTATTTTTCTTCTTTTTCTTTTTTAGGTTTTTCTAGTAAAGCCTTTCTTGACAATTTAATTTTACCTTGATTGTCAATTTCTATTACTTTAACTTCAACTACATCTCCAACTTTAAATAGGCTTTCTACCTTATCAAGTCTTTCATGAGTCATATTAGAAATATGAAGTAACCCTTCTTTTCCTTTGATTAATTCAACAAATGCTCCAAAATTTGTGATTGTCGTAATTACACCGCTGTAAATTTCTCCAACCTCAATTTCCTTAACTATTTCGTTAATCATTTCTTTTGCTCTTTCACCATTTTCTCTTGAATCAGCAGTAATTGCAATACGTCCATCATCAAAAGTATCAATTTTAACACCAGTTTCATCAATAATCTTATTGATAACTTTTCCACCAGGTCCAATTACTTCTCTAATTTTTTCTGGTAAAATTTGCATAGTGAATATCTTTGGTGCATATTTTGACATTTCTTCACTTGGAGTTGCGATACAGTCATTCATAATTGATAAAATATGAAGTCTAGCTTTTTTAGCTTTTTCTAAAGCAGTCGCTAAAATTTCTCTACTAATACCATCAATTTTTATATCCATTTGTAAAGCTGTAATACCATCTTTAGTACCTGCAACTTTAAAGTCCATATCTCCAAAATGATCTTCTAAACCTTGAATATCTGTTAAAATAGCAATTTTATTAGTTTTTTCATCTTTTATAAGACCCATTGCTATACCTGCAACAGAATCTTTAATAGGAACACCTGCATCCAATAATGAAAGTGTTGAACCACAAATACTTGCTTGTGAACTTGATCCGTTTGAAGATAGAACTTCTGAAACTAATCTCATTGTATATGGAAATTCATCTTCACTAGGTAAAACAGGAATTAAAGCTCTTTCAGCTAATGCCCCATGACCAATTTCACGTCTTCCCGGACTTCTTAAAGGTCTAACATCTCCAACACTAAATGGAGGGAAATTATATTGATGCATATATCTCTTATCATCTTCATCAATAACTCCATCTAAAACCTGAACCTCTCCAGGAGCTCCTAAAGTTGTTAAAGTTAAAACTTGAGTTTGCCCTCTAGTAAATAAACCTGAACCATGAGTTCTTGGTAAAAGTCCTCTCTCACAAGAAATCTTTCTAACTTCATCAAGTTCTCTATCATCCGGTCTAATTCCATCTTCTATGATTAATCTTCTAACTTCATCAACTATAACTGATTCTATAGCAGCATTTATTTCTCCTTTTTTATCTTCATAATCAGGTAAGAATTTTTCGAAAATTTCTTTTGTAATTTTATCTAAATTTTCTTCTCTTTCCATTTTGTTTGGAGTTCTAAGAGCAGAAATAATTTGATCTTTACCATATTCAATAATTGCATTGAATAAGTCTTCATCTCTTTGTTTTAAAATAACTTCAGATTTTTCTTTACCAACTTCTTCTCTTATTGTTTCTATAAAATTACAAATTGATTTGATTTCTTCATGTGCAAAAAGAATTGCATTTAAAACTTCTTCTTCACTTAAAATATCAGCGCCTGCTTCAACCATCATAATAGCATCTTTAGTTCCTGATACTGTAATATTAAGTCTTGATTTTTCTCTTTGAGCAATTGTTGGATTTATTACATATTCCCCATCAACATAACCAACATTAACAGATCCAGTAGGTCCGTTAAAAGGAATATCTGATATTGTAAGAGCAATAGATGATCCTATCATTGCAAGTATATCCGGTTGATTGTCTTGCTCAACAGATAATGCTGTTGCAATAACTTGAACATCATTTCTATATCCTTCTGGAAATAATGGACGTAGTGGTCTATCTATAAGTCTAGATGTTAATATTGATTTTTCACTTGGACGTCCTTCCCTTTTAATAAATCCACCAGGAATTTTTCCTACTGAATAAAGTTTTTCTTCAAAATCACAACTTAAAGGGAAAAAATCAACTCCTTCTCTAGGTTCTTTAGAAGCGCAAGCATTTACTAAAACAACTGTTTCTCCACATTGTACAAGACAAGAACCATTTGCTTGTTCTGCTACTTTTCCTATTGTAACTTTAAGTTCTCTCCCACTTAAGTCATATATAAATTCTCTAACCATTTAATCCTCCTATGGTCTTCTAAAAATAAAGAGCGAATAAATCGCCCTTTAATAATTATCCTCTTATTTGTAATTTACTAGTTAATTCACGGTATCTTTCGATATCAACATTACTAAGATATTTTAAAAGACCTTTTCTTTGTCCGATTAATTTGAATAAACCTCTTCTTGTAGCATGGTCTTTTTTATGTTCTTTTAAGTGTTCAGTTAAGTATTTAATTCTGAAACTTAATAATGCGATTTGAACTTCCGGAGAACCAGTATCTCCTTCACTTCTTTTAAATTCGTCAATAATTCTTAATTTGTCTTCTTTAGTTATCATTGTAACTACCTCCTAAAATATAATTCACCATAGCAATGTAAAGGTCGGAGTTTCCATAAACATAGCAACAGTACTTGAACATTATAACATAAAACACAACAAAAGTAAACTATTTTTTAAAATTTTTACTGTATATAGTGGATTTTTATATTACGTATATTGTAAAATTATAATTTTAAATTCTCTAATTGTTTTCTCCACTCTTCTTTTAAAATTCCATATTTCATTGAATCATAAAATATATTATTATGGTATCTAACTTTTCTAATTTTTCCTTCGAGCGTCATCCCAATTTTCAAACTACATTTCATCATTCCTATATTTCCACTCCAAGTCGTCAAACCTATATGTTCTAAATTTTCTTCTGTATTAAAAATTTCATCTATCCATAATGAAAGTGCCTTTGAGCCAATACCTTTACTCCAAAAATTTTCATCAAAAATTACAATTCCAATTTCAAGCCATCTAGTTTTTTCATTTTCCCAATATTTTGAAACTATTCCAATTAGAGAATCGTTAAAATAAATTCCTTTTACTCTTTCTCCTAAAAAGAATTCAATTTCCTTTGATGTTATAAATTCATCATAGGTTTTAAATTCAAAATCATCGAAATATGGAGCGTCATATTCTTTCCACTTAGGCATTTTACTTGAATATTCAATTTCATATAATCGTCTTAAATCATTTCTTTGAATTCTCTTTAATATTACCATAAATTTCTCCTATATTCTATTCATCAGATAATTGCTTTCTCATTATATCCCAAGGCTTTACTTCAAATGGTAAAGGCATTTTTATAATTTGTTTTGCCCTTGGTGCAACATCAATCTCTTCACCTTTATCATCAAACATTTTTTCTATTTTAAAAGTTTCAAAACCGTCTCTTGGCCCAAAAAATTCAACTTCATCTCCAACAAAAATTCTATTTCTCTGTTCTATTGTTGCAATTTTGGTTTCCTTATCATAGTCTAAAACAAGTCCAACAAAATCATAAGTTCTTATATATGAGCTTGAATTGTAAAGTTGATCATTTTCATCAGGCTTTTTATAATAAAATCCCTTTGTAAAATCTCTATGACTTGCTTTTTTTATTTCAAGTAGAAGTCTTTCTGACATTTCTTTTGTATAAGTACCATTTTTTATTGCATCAAGAGCTAGTCTGTAACTTCTTATAACTGTAGCAACATAATATTGAGTTTTTACTCTTCCCTCGATTTTTAAACTATGAACTCCCGCTTTAATTACATCTTCTAGCGAATCTAACATACATAAATCTTTACTATTATAAATAAAAGTTCCTTGTTCTGTTTCTTCTATAGGATAATATTCTCCAGGTCTTCTCTCTTCAACTAAGTTATATTTCCATCTACAAGCATGTGCACAATCCCCTTTGTTTGCATCTCTACCACACATATAGTTACTCAATAAGCATCTTCCTGAATATGAAATACACATTGCCCCATGAACAAAAGCTTCAATGTCAACTTCAGGAACCTCTTTATGAATTAAATTTATTTCCTCCAAAGACAATTCTCTAGCCATTACAATTCGTTTAATACCTAAATCATGCCAGAATTTTACTGTTCTATAATTTGTAACACTTGCTTGTGTACTCATATGAACTTCGATATCTTTACTTACAGAGCGAACTGCAGTATATATTCCTGCATCAGCAACGATTAAAGCATCAACACCTATATCCACTAGAACTTTTACATATTCTTCTAATCCAATTAAATCATCATTATGTGGAATAATATTCATTGTTATATAAATTTTTTTACCTCTTTCATGAACAAAATTCGTAGCTTCTTTTAACTGTTCAACTGTAAAATTTTTTGATGCTTTTCGTAATCCAAAAGATTCACCGGCTAGATAAACTGCATCAGCTCCATAGATGATTGCCATTTTTAATTTTTCTATATCCCCTGCGGGGGCTAATAATTCAACTTCTTTCATCAATAAATTTCTCCTTTAACTATCAAATAGGAATCCAAAAACTGGATTCCCATTTATATTTAATCTATTTTTTATAACAGATAGCCATACCATCGTCTATTGGTATTATCGTAGTTGAAAATTCCTCACTATTAGTTGTAATTTTTAAAAATTCTTTTAATCTTCTTACTATTGTATTTTTTCTTCTTATATTATTTTTTTCTTTTGCAACAAGACCTCTAAATAAAATATTATCAGAAACTAATATTCCACCTTGATTTAATCTTTCTATAGACTTTTCAAAAAAACTCATATACTGTCCCTTTGCTGCGTCCATAAAAATCATATCATATTTATCGGTAATAAAATCTAAAGCGTCATTTGCATCCGCATAAATAACATCAATATTCTTCTCACAACCAGCTTTTTTTATAAATTCTTTAGCTTTTAAAAAGTTTTTTTCATCAATTTCAATAGTTGTAATAGATGAATCGGGATATGCTCTATTCATAATTATAGATGAATAACCTATTGCTGTTCCAATTTCTAAAATTCTTTTTGGCTTTTTTAACATTACTAAAAATTCTAAAAATCTAGCAACTTCTACCTCTATAATCGGAACTTTATTTTCAAAAGCATATTTTTCAATTTCTATTAAAATAAGTTCTTTGCTTTGTTCTAAACTTCTGATATATTCAGAAACATAATTTGCTACAATTTCCATTATTCTGCTATTGTTTCTTCCAACATTTTTACAATATCATTCATTATAGTTGAAATTCTAACTTCTGCAGCCAGAAATTCTGATATTTCAGAATTACTCATCAAAATAGCATTCAAATCATTAAGTTGCTTTTCTCTTTCTGTAACATCTTCGCCACTTTGTTTAGCTATTTGATAATCATATAGCTTCTTATGAAAATCATCTATAATTTTCTTGTTTTCAGAATTTTCATCTATTTTTTTCTTTAAGCGTTTAAATTCCTTAACTTCATCACAATTTTTAAAATCATTTGAAAAAGTTAAAATACTATTATAAATATTCATTCTTCCTCCTAAAGTTCTGTAATTATTGGAATAATCATTGGGCCTCTTTTTATTTCGTGATAAATGTA
>CABRGI010000030.1 GCA_902470455.1 uncultured Parvimonas sp. | reverse complement strand
AAATCTACTTTACTCAAATTGATTTTAAGGGAGCTTAATCCTTCAAGTGGAGAGATATTTATAGAAGATACTAATATTAAAAATTTTAAAGAATGGAATACAATTGGATATGTTCCACAGATAAATGCAAGCAATATACCAAATTTTCCCATAACTGCTATGGAGATTGTAACTTTAAATCTTTACGAAAAAATGGGCTTTTTTAAGTTTTCTAGGAAAAGCCGTATTGAACTAGCAAAGAGGGCATTATCTCAAGTAAATATGCTTGATTTTGCCAATACACCTATAAATAAAATGAGTGGTGGGCAACAGCAGAGAATTATGATTGCAAAATCTTTGATAAATAATCCTAAGATTTTAATTTTTGATGAACCTACAACGGGAATTGACAAGGAAAGTAAAAATCAACTTTTTAAAATTTTAACTCATCTTAACAGGATACATGGTATTACAATTTTACTTGTAACTCACGAGCTTGAGATTATGAAAGATAATTTGACAAAGGTTGTGGAAATAAAAGATAAGAAAGTGGTGGTAAGATAATGTTTCAACTTGAATTTATGAGAAGAGCTTTTTTAGTTGGAATTATGTTGTCCATTGTTATACCTTGCATTGGAGTTGTTATGGTAAATAAGAGAAATTCTATGATTGGAGATGCTCTGTCCCATGTTTCTCTTGCTGGTGTTACAATTGGTCTTATATTTAGAGTAAATCCGATTATTACTGCCATAATTTCCTGTGCGATTGCAAGTTTTTCTATCGAAATTATGAGAAGATATTTTCCTAAAAATTCTGATATATCAACGGCAATAATGATGAGTTTAGGTATCGGGCTTGCGGCTGTTCTTTCTGATTTTGTTAAGGGAGCGGCTAATTTCAACAGCTTCTTATTTGGTAGTATTGTGGCTATAAGCGATTTTGAAGTTATTTTAGTTACATTGGTATTCTTCATTGTAATAACAGTTTTTACAGTGCTTTACAAGGCGTTATTATATGTTTCATTTGATGAAGTTGGAGCAAGACTTGCAGGAATTAAAGTTCAAACTGTAAATATAATTTTTACATTTTTAATTTCTCTTTCAATTTCAATCGCTTCAAGAACTGTTGGAGTTTTAATGGTTTCATCACTTATGGTAGTTCCTGTTGCATGTGCATTAAGAGTTTCAAAATCTTATTTTCAAACTGTAATTTATTCTATATTATTTGGAATGACATTTACTATTGCAGGAATTGTGATTTCTTTCTATCAAGGATTAAAACCAGGTGGTACAATGGTATTAACCGGAATTGCTGTGCTTTTTACTATAGTAATTTTTCAAAATTTAAGAAAGCTATTAAAAATTTAAAGAAAATCATTTTGGTTTTCTTTTTTTATAGATTGATTTGTGGTAAAATATAGTTAAGTTAAAATTAATTTATGGAGATATAATATGATTTTTGTTGAAAATAAAAATTTTGATCCGGCATTAAATCACGCAATAGAGCTTTATCTAATGGAAAATTATGATGAAGATATTTTTATGCTTTGGAGAAATAGACCTTGTATTCTGATTGGAAGATATCAAAACATTGATTTGGAAGTGAATTTAGATTTTACAAATGCAAATAATATGGATGTAATCAGAAGATTATCCGGTGGTGGTGCAATATATTGTGATACGGAAAATATGCAATATAGTTTTATAACTAAAAAAACAGGAGATGATGTAGATTCGTCTTTTAAAAAATTTGCAAAACCTGTGGTTAATTTTTTAAATTCTTTGGGACTTAATGCAGAGTTTACAGGAAGAAATGATATTCAGATAGATGGAGCAAAGGTAAGTGGAAATGCTCAATATCAAAATAAAGAAAAGATTTTACATCATGGAACTTTTTTATTTAAAGCAAATCTATATAATTTAACTAATTCTTTAAAATCAAGAGATATAAAATTTAAAGGTAAAGCGGTTCAATCTGTTAGATCTAGAGTTGGATTTATTGGTGATATGCTTAATATGGATGTTGAAAGTTTTATGGAAAAAGCTATTGATTACATAAAAAATGAATATAATATTAAAGATACTACAATTTTGACTGAAGAAGAGATGAAAAAAATCTATGAAATTAGAGATTCTCTCTTTGCAACAAAAGATTGGAATTATGGAAATGGTTCGTTAAAAAAGAATAGAAAAGCTGAAAAATATTCCTGTGGAGTTGTTGAAATAGGACTTGATATTGAAAATGAAAGAATCAAAGATATCTCAATTGAAGGAGATTTCTTCAGTGAACTGGGTATAGATAAGTTGTGTAGTATATTAAGAGGAGTTCAATGTTCAAAAGAAGCTGTTGAAGAGGCTCTTAAAGATATTGATCTTGACAGATATATTAAGTCAATGAATAAAGAAGTCTTTATTGATGATATAATTAAATTGTTTTAAGAGGTGTAATATGCTAAGAAAAAAAGCAGAAATAATGAGAAAGCCTGAATGGTTAAAACTAAAAATTCAGGGAGATAAAAATACAACTGATGTTGAAAGTATGGTTGAAGGTTTAAACTTACATACTGTTTGTCACGAAGCAAATTGTCCTAATAAAATGGAATGCTATTCAAGAAGAACTGCAACTTTCATGATTTTAGGTAGAAATTGTACTAGAAATTGTACTTTTTGCAACGTAACAAGACATACTCCGGATCCTGTAGATTTGAATGAACCTGAAAATCTTGCTAAAGCAGTTCAAATTTTAGGATTAAAACATGCTGTAGTAACATCAGTAACAAGAGATGATTTGCCGGATGAAGGAGCAAATCAATTTGCAGAAGTTGTAAGACAATGTAGAAAGTATAATCCTGAAACTACAATAGAACTTTTAATTCCGGATATGTCAGGAAGAAAAGAATTAATGGATATTATTTATGAAACAAAACCTGATGTTTTAAACCACAATGTTGAAACAATTCCGGCGTTTTATCCAAAGGTAAGACCTGCTGCAAACTTCCAAAGAAGTTTAGAAGTTTTAAAATATGCAAAAGAATGTGGACTTAAAACTAAATCTGGACTTATGGTTGGTTTCGGAGAAACTGAAGAACAAGTTGTTGAAGTTTTAAAAGCACTTAGAGAAGTGGATTGTGATATGGTAACAATAGGACAATATTTACAACCTACAAAATTCCATATTGCTGTTAAGGAATATGTACATCCTCAACAATTTGATAGATATAGAGATATAGCTTTTGAAATGGGCTTTTTGAGAGTAAACTCAGGACCATTGGTAAGAAGCTCATATCACGCAGAAGCACTTTAATTATAGAACTCATTTTTACGATTGTAGAAATGAGTTTTTTGTTAAAACACTATATTTATTAAATAATTTGTGGTAGAATAATTGTAACTTGTGATTATGAGGTGTTTTATGAAAGAGTTTTATATAACTTCAAGTATTGATGACAAAAGATTATATTGTGTAGATTTTGCTGAAAATTTAAAAAATCCTAATTTAATTGTTCAAATATGTCATGGGATGGAAGAACATATAAGAAGATATAGAGATTTTGCTAATTTTTTGGAAAAACAGGGAATTAGAGTCTTTGGGATGGACAATAGAGGACATGGAAAAACTTGTGAAGATGAAATAGAAAAAGGACATATCGCAGATAAAGATGGAGATATTAAATTAGTTCAGGATGTCCACGACCTTAATAAATATATTAAAAAAGAATTTCCGGATAAACAAATAGTAATATTTGGTCATAGTATGGGTTCACTTATAGTTAGAAATTTTTTAAATGAATATTCTGACTCAGTAGATGGAGCGATTATTTGTGGAACAACTGGACTTTATAATATGAAGCATAGAATTGCAATGCTATTAGCCAAGATATTAAGTGGTAAAAATAGCGATAAGAAAAGTATGTTTATAAATAGACTTGGTTTTAAGGGATATAATTCTAAAATAAAGAATAAAAATACCGACTTTGATTGGCTCACAAGAGATGAAAACGAAGTTGAAAAATATATTTTAGATAAGGATTGTGGTTTTCTTTGCACAAATGCTTTCTTTTTAGATTTATTAAATCTGATAAAGGAATCATCACAAAAGTCCAATATTGAAAATATAAAAAAGGATTTGCCTATTCTTTTTGTATCAGGTAAATCAGATCCGGTAGGAGATTATGGAAAAGGTGTTTTAGAAAGTTACAGATTATATAAAAAAGCAGGAATGAAAAATGTTAAAATAAAGCTATATGCACAAATGAGACATGAAATCTTAAATGAAATTGATAAAAACAAAGTTTATCTTGATATCTATAAATTTTTAGAAAGTATATATGAAAATAACTAAGAGCGAACAAAGAGGAGTTATATTAAAAGTTACTCCTCTTTGATTTTAACTGATATTAATTGGAGGTAAATCGTTGAAAAAAAGACCGGAGTTTCAAGAAATTAAATCCTTTGAGGAATTTTGTAAATATTATTGGTATCGTGAAGAACTTTCTCAAATATGTAAATTACTAGGTTTAGAATATAGAAGTACAAAACAAGAACTTAATTCTACTATTGAGGAGTATTTTAAAGGAAATTTGATAAAAAAGTTAAAAAGAAAAAAAGAAAATAAACAAGTAGAGAATATCACTTTAGATACGCCGTTGCTTGAGTGCGGTTTTTCCTTTAATACAAAGTTTAGAGAATACTTTTCTAGCTTAACAGGAATTTCACCATTTAAATTTAATGCTGATATGGCTACATCTTGGAGAAAAGTAAAAAAAGATAAAGATTTAAATTTTACAATTCAGGATATGCTAAATGTGTATTATGGAAAATCTGATTATGCAAAGTATGATAATTCAGTATGTGAATGGAATCAATTTTTAAAAGACTTTTGCTCTGATAAATCTAGTTTAGACTATTCGAATAAGTTAAAAGTTGCTTCTATTCTTTGGAAAGAGGTTAGAGATTCGAAAAACGAAAAAAAATATTCGAGAGAATTGTTGGATAAGTATTTTCATAAAGTAAAGGAATATCGAAAATAAATACCTATTAATCGGTATAATAAAGGAATATTAATTCGAAAAGACTTATTATTCTTTTTTAAAATTAAAAATTAGGATATTAGCTAATAAATAGATATTGACAAAAGAATTATTTGCTGTTATTATATTGATGTAATATTGATAACTCAAAGAGAAAGTGCACATAGGGTTCCGAAGATTTTTCTTGCAGGTCCAAGCTGTGCAGGTGCTAGGCACTACACCTAAGGGAGAAAAGCCCAGAAGGTAGGTTTCGCTTGAAGCCTACTTTTTGGGCGTTTATTTTTTGGCTGTTAATTTTTTAAGAGTTATTTTTTTGTTTTTTAAATTTTTTTAGGAGGAATTATGAGTACATTTTTTGAAAACTTTTTCAAACTCAAAGAACACAAAACATCTGTTAGAACAGAAGTTTTAGCTGGTATTACTACCTTTATGACTATGGCGTACATATTAGTTGTAAACCCTGCAATTTTATCTGAAGCTGGAATGGATAAGGGAGCTGTATTTACAACAACAGCTATTGCATCATTTATAGGAACAGTCATAATGGCACTTCTTGCTAATTATCCTTTTGCATTAGCTCCTGGTATGGGATTAAATGCTTATTTTGCCTATACGATAGTAATTGGTAAAGGATATAGTTGGCAATTTGCTTTAACAGCAGTTTTACTAGAAGGTATTGTATTTTTAATCTTAACTTTTACAAAAGTTAGAGAGATGATTGTAAATGCCATGCCATATTCACTTAAACAAGCAGTAAGTGCAGGTATTGGTATCTTTATCGCATTTTTAGGATTATATCAAGCAGGACTTGTTAAACAAGGAAAGGGAATACCTCTTGATCTTGGAACAATTACAAGTGCAACTTCATTAATTACAATTTTCGGGATTTTATTTACTATTTTCTTACTTGTAAAAAAAGTTCCCGGTGCAATTTTATTTGGTATGATAGCTACTACAATAGTTTCAATAATCTGTGGAGTTTCAGAACTTCCAAAAGCAGTTATTGGAAAACCATCAAGCATAGCACCAATCTTTATGAAATTTGATTTTAGTAAAGTTTTATCAACAGAAATGTTTGTAGCATTATTTGCATTTTTATTCGTTGACTTATTCGATACAGTTGGAACTCTTGTAGGAGTTGCATCAAAAGCTGATATGTTGGATAAAGATGGAAATTTACCAAAAGCAAGACAAGCTCTTTTTGCAGATGCAGTAGGAACAACTGCAGGAGCAATGCTTGGAACATCAACAGTAACTACATTTGTTGAAAGTGCTGCAGGTGTTGCTGAAGGTGGTAGAACAGGACTTACAGCTATTGTTACAGCTTTTCTTTTCTTACTAGCTTTAATTTTCCAACCTATTTTTGCGATTATTCCAACTTATGCAACATCTTCTGCATTAATAGTAGTAGGATTATTTATGATTACAGGTGTTAAGAAAATTAACTTTGACGATTATACAGAAGCTCTACCGGCATTTTTAACTATTATTATGATGCCTCTATCATACTCAATAGCAAACGGAATTGTATTCGGTATAGTTTCATACGCAGTATTAAAATTAGTTTCAGGTAGAAGAAAAGAAGCTTCTCCAGTAGTTTATATCTTAGCTCTACTATTTATATTAAAATTCTTAGCAGAAGCATTTATGTAATTTAAAAGAGTAAGAAAAAGGATTGAAATGTTATAATTTCAATCCTTTTTTAATGAGAAAAAATAAGTTTAAATTGTAAATAGATATAAATATTTAAATATGGTATAATATAAACTATAATTTAGATAGTTGTAGTCTAATAATCATAATAAATATTATGATAAAAAAATATTATTGTTTTAATATATTTTATTTTGTGTAAGGAGATATATAAATGGATAAAGAAAGAAAATTACCTTATGATGATTCTAATCCTAAAGATATATTTAGATATTCAGAAAAACTTTTAGGACTAACTTTTGAGGATGTGTTATCTAGAGTTTTTGAAGGTGAAGAATTAAAAAATAAAATAGAATATTATAATAATCCTAAAGGAAAAGGAACTTTAGGAAATTTACTTGAAGAACATTATTTCTTATATAAGCCAAATAGTAGTCCTGAACCTGATTTTGAAAGGGCAGGTGTAGAGTTAAAAGCCACTCCTTATGAAAAAAATAAAAAAGGTACTAAAGCTGGAGAGCGACTAGTTATCACAATGATTCCAAATACAGAACCAATAGAAATAGAGTTTAAGGGCTCTCATTTAGAGAAAAAAATTAGCAAAATTTTAATGATTTGGTATCATAGAATAAAAAATCAAAAAAGGACAGAACATAATATTGATTTTGTTAATTTGTATAATATTTATAGTAAGATATGTTCTAAAGATTTAGAAATAATACTTGATGATTATAGAACTATAGTAAATAAAATAATATCTGGTAATGCACATAAATTATCAGAAGGAGATACAAAGTATTTAGGGGCTTGTACAAAGGGGTCAACAGCAGCAAAAAGTTTAAAGCCTCAATATTATAATAAAGATATTCCAGCAAAAAGACGAGCTTTTTCATTAAAACAATCATATATGACTTATGTTTTAAATAATTATGTTCAAGAAGGATTGATGGATTATGATTCTATTTTTAGTGAAGAAGATTTAAAAGATGGGGAATTTGACGAAAAAGTATTATCAAAAATAAATTTATATATTGGTAGAAGTGAAGATGAATTATATAAACTATTCAATCTTTCTACAGATTTGAAATCAAAACAAATAAATAAAGTATTAGTAAATAGAATATTAGGAGTTAATACAGATAATTCAGAAGAATTTCAAAAAGCTATAATTAAAACAATACGAGTTCAAAAAAATGGAAAGCCTAAAGAAAGTATGTCTTTTCCTAAAATAAAAATAAAAGATTTTATTAGCCAAGATTTTGAAAATTCCTATGAGTATGAATTTTTTGAATCAACTCGTTTTCTTTTTGTTGTTTTTAGGGAAAATGAAGATGGACAATATATTTTATCGGGTTCAAAGTTTTGGAATATGCCAATCGAAGAACTTGAA
>CABRGI010000029.1 GCA_902470455.1 uncultured Parvimonas sp. | reverse complement strand
TGAAACTTTGGATGTAAGCGAATTGCAAGTTTTAAAATCTGTAAAAGCAAATGACAACAATCTTAAAGAAATTAAGTTCAATGAAAACAATAAAATTGAATGGTTGGATTTAAAGGGAAATAATTTTAAAAACGGATTAGATTTTACAAAATTAACTTCTCTAAAGCATCTTGATTTATCAGATCAAAAAGAAAAACTTGAAATGATTGATGTTACTCCGCTTGTAAATCTAACTGAACTTAAACTTGAAAGACATAATTTGAAAAAATTAGACCTTTCTAAAAATACTGAACTTTTATCTCTTTCTTTAGATAACAATAAAGATGATAATATGGGACTTGCTGAAATTGATTTAAGTAATAATACAAAATTAACCGCAATTTATCTAAAAGAAAATAAATTATCTGAATTAAAAATTGAAAATTTAAAATTATTCGGATTAAATATTCACGGAAATAAATTGACAACTATTGACTTATCAAAAATTGAATTTAACAGTGAATCTTCATACTTTGACTCAATTCAAAGAGTAAATTTAAAAACTAATAGTCTTACTAAAATTGATATGAGCAAACTTGTAGGAAAAGAAAATTTAGATAAAGTTAAATTTGACGAAGAAGATAAAAATCTTTCTTATGATAAAAACACAGGAATCTTAACTATAAGCTCAGAAAACGCAAAAAAATTCACTTACTATTATAACACTCAAAATACAGGAGTATTCAGTGTAATGGTTGTTGAAGTTGAATTGGAATTGGATGAAATAGCTCCTGAAGTAAAAAAAGAAGCATTGCAACAAGCGATAGATAAGGCAAAAAATCCTGAAACAACAAAGGGTAAAACTGATGAATCAATAGAAGCGATGAATAAGGCATTAGCAAAAGCTGAAGAAGTTTTGGCAAAAGAAGATGCAACGCAAGAAGAAGTTAACAAGGCTGAAAAAGACTTAACAGATGCAATAAATGCATTAGTAGATAAGCCACAAGAACCTGAAGTTGAAAAAGTTGAACTTAAAAACGAAGACGGTTCAATAGTTGTAAGCGGAGATACTAATACTTTAGACAAAAACTGGAAAGTTTTGACAAATGCTGTTAAACCTAAAGAATTGGCAGGAAAAGAATATGATGCTTATGATATAAGTTTAAAAGATGCAAATAACGGAGAAGCTCAACCAAAAGGTGAAGTTACTGTTACAATTAAAGTAAAAGCAAAAGTAGAAAAATTATATCATATAGATGGTGGATTAGCAGAAATTCCATTCACTTACGAAAATGGAGAAGTAACATTTAAAACTAATCATTTCAGCGTTTATGCGGTAGTTTATGGAGATAAAAAAGACGACAATAACAAACCAGGAGATAATAAGCCGGGTAACGATAATTCTAAAAAGGATAGAGATCCAAAAAAAGTAAAAAAACTTCCAAAAACAAATATAGCAAATGTTAGTTATGTTTTAACATCAATATTAGCTTTGGGAGTAGCTGGAGTTATTGGATATAAGAAAAAAGATAATGAATAAATTTTAAAATTTTATTAAAAGACTAGGGTACCCTAGTCTTTTTTTGTGTGAAAATTTTTTATGTATGAAAGATTTGTTTTTATAATAGAAAAATAACATATTTTTATTGCATATTTATTTATACTGTGCTATAATATAGCTATACTATAATATGATATAAGCCAAATATTAATATATCAAATTATAGTATAAAATTTAAAATTTGTTTTAGGGGGGATTGAATATGAAAAAATTTATTTCTAAAGTTTTAATCTGTGCGATGTTAATATCGGTTCTACCGAAAACTAATTTTGCACACGAAGAAAAAGTAAATTCTACAACAGTAACAGAAAAAGAAAAAGTAGAGAAAAAAGAAGAAGCTAAAGCTAAAGAAAAAGTAGAGAAAAAAGAAGAAGCTAAAGCTAAAGAAAAAGTAGATAAAAAAGAAGAAGTCAAAGCTGAAGAAAAAGTAGATAAAAAAGAAAAAGCTAAAGCTGAAGAAAAGGTAGAGAAAAAAGAAGAAGCTAAAGCTGAAGAAAAAGTGGAACAACCTGTTACTGCTAGCTTAACAAAAGCAAGAGCAACCGAAGAGAGATATACAATAAAATTTCGTTTTGATGCAATACCTGATAGTCTAGAATTACCACAGGCTGTCTTAGATAAATTACCGAAAGATATAATAAATGTTGCAAACGGTACTGACATACACCTTCCAAAATTTGATGATGTAGAAGTTGAAGGTGGAAAGTGGAAATTTTTACATTGGGAAGCTTATCCTATTATTAGAGGTGCAAGAGGTATAATTGAAGGAGATGGATTTATAGTTAACGGCTCAGATTTGGTTATAATAGGAAAATGGGGATTTGAAGCATCTTATTTTGTAGAATATGCTTTTAAATCAATAACTGCGGGGAAAGAATTGCCACAGGATGTATTGGTTAAGTTACCGGAAAAACAAACAGGTATTCCAGCTGAAACAGAAATACCTCTTCCTAAAATGACTGATGTAAAAGTTGATGGCGGAACTTGGAAATTTGTAAGATGGTCTTGGGGTGAATATTATAGAGGAACAAGAGATGATGGTCAAAATCAATCAGTTTTTGTTAATCAAGATTTGCTTGTAACAGGAGAATGGAAATTTGAAAAAGACCCTGAGCCTAAAAAGTATAATGTAACTTATAAATTTGTATCAGAAACTCCGGGTAAGAAATTACCTGATGAAGTAAAATCTAAAGTACCTGCAAATCAAACAGATGTTCTTGCCGGTACAAATATACCTCTTGAAAATCTTGGAGAAGTTATTGTTCCTACAGGAGTTTGGCGTTTTGTAAAATGGACTGCAAAAATTGGTGAATCAACTATTGATTTACAAAATTCAATTCAAGTTGATAATCAAGATTTGGAAATAGTTGGACATTGGATATATGAAGCATATCCTCCACTTGACAAGCATACTGTTTTCTATGTGTTTGAATCAGGTACTGACGGAAAAGATTTACCTCAAGAAGTAATGGATAAAAAACCTGCAGATAATCCAAATGCTCTAAACGGATCACCGGTTCAAATCTTTGATATTGAAGATGTAGAAGTTGCAGATGGAACTTGGAAACTTGAAGGTTGGTATAGAGAAGTAGATGGTGAAAGAAAACTTATTGATAGTGAAGTAATGGTTGAAGATGAAGATATTACTGTATATGGAGTATGGAAGTTTACAGAAAAAAATAATGAGCCTGAAACTGAAAAATATAAAGTAATGTTCGAATTCATTTCAGTAACTGAAGATAAGGAAATACCAGCAGAAGTTATGGCAAAAAAACCTGCAGATAAATCAGATGTTGAAAATGGCACAAAGATAAATCTTGAAAATTATGAAGATGTAAAAGTTGAAGGTGGAACTTGGAAATTTGTAGGCTGGTATTCAATTAAAGGTGCTGATTTTGAAAAGGTAGAAAATGAAGTTGTAGTGAATAATGCCGATTTGCATTTAGTAGCTCAATGGAAATTTGAAGAAGATAAAAAACCTGCACCACCAAAACCATTAAAACCACAAAAACCTAAAGTACAAAAAGGTAGAATGCTTCCAAAGACAAATGTAGAAACTGCATTTAGTTATGTAATACTTGCATTAGCAGGAATAGGTGGAGCATATATAACAAAGAAAAAATATAAATAATATTAAAAAAAATTATTGAAAGACTGGGCTGAGCCTAGTCTTTTTTGTGTAAAATTTGTACAAAAAAGTAATTTATGTTATAATATAAACTGCTATTATTACAATTTCTTATATTAGATGGGTTTTATTCTATTTATCTAAAAATAAGGTAATTAATTTTCAATAGCAAAAATAATTTTAACAAAAAGGGGGAAAAATGAAGAAGATTATTTCAAAAATTCTTATTCTTACAATGTTAGTTGCAATATTGCCTAAAGTTAGTTTTGCAGAAAGAGAAAAGGTTGAAAAAAACCATAATGTTGCTCCAATGGCTACTCAGGGATATTCCGTAAATCCTGATTTTGTATCAGGAACTAAAGGTAAAAAAAATTTACCGGATGGGGTATTAAATCAATTACCACAATCAGCTATTGATGTTCCAAAAGGTTTTAAATATCCACTTAAGATTGATTTCAAAGAAGTAAAGGCTGATGGTGGAATTTGGAAGTTCAAAAGATGGGAAAAAGTTAATGCAGATAAAACTACAACAGTAGTAACTAATGAAGTTCAAGTTATAAATGATGATATTAATTTAAACGGAGTTTGGGAATTTGAAAAAGATGCCCCTGCAAATAAATTTAAGATATTATATAGATTTGTTGCAGTGCCTGATGATAGAGAATTACCGGAAGCAGTTAAAAATAAAAAACCTGCAGATTTATCAGATGTTCCAAATGGTACAAAAGTAAATCTTCCAAAATTTGATGATGTAAAAGTAGAAGATGGAACTTGGAAGTTTATAACTTGGAAGGTTCCTAAAAATAATCAAGTTGAGCCTATAGAAAATGAAGCAATAGTTGAAAATGAAGATTTAAGATTACAAGGTGAATGGAAATTTGAAAAAGATAAAAAACCCGAACCACAACCTAAAAAGTATAATGTAACTTTCGAATTTAAATCAATAACAGACGGTAAAGAATTACCTGATGAAATAAAAGCTAAAGTACCTGCAAACAAATCTGATGTTGAAAGTGGTACAAAAATAAATCTTCCAAAATTTGCTGATGTAAAAGTGACAGATGGAACTTGGAAATTTGTAGGTTGGCAGTTAGCAAAAAAAGATAAAAATTTTGATGTGATAGGTAAGGTACAAGTTGATAATGAAGATTTACGTTTAGTAGGTAAATGGAAATTTGAAGAAGATAAAAATGTGAAACCACAAAAACCAAATCCAAAGCCACAACAAAAACCAAATCCAAAGCCACAACAAAAACCAAATCCAAAGCCACAACAAAAACCACAACAAAAACCGTTAAAGCCATTAAAACCACAAAAACCTAAAGTAGAAAAAGGTAAGATTCTTCCAAAGACAAATGTAGAAAATGCATTTACTTATGTAATACTTGCTTTAGCAGGAATAGGTGGAGCATATATTGCAAAGAAAAAAAATGAAGAATAAAAAATTATAAAAAAAATAGAGAGTTTTCACGCTCTCTATTTTTATGTTTAATTAAAAGATTTAGTATTTTAAATCTTGTTAATTTGTTTTAAAATTGCTTGATTTTAATTTTTCCAATGTGTTTCTTACAACCGGAATTAAAAGTAATAATACAGTTATAATTCCTTCTGTTCCAATATATGAAAAATTATACCATAAAGAGTAATATAATGGATTCCAACCTTTTGGAGCATATGCTCCAAAGAATACATATCCGGATAATACGGCAAAGATAAATCTTCCTGTAATTGCAACAATGTAAGCAAGAATTAATTTATCTTTCTTCTTAGCAAAAAGTCCACCAAATCCTAGAGAACCAAAGGCTAAAACATAGTCAATAATTGCTTGAACTGGTGTATAAACTTCAGGCTTAATCAATAAATTTAAAAGTCCGAAAGTTATTCCTGCTATAAGTCCTACTCTAAGTCCGAACATATAACCGATAAAAACTACAAAAATCATTGAGAATAAAGTGATGCTTCCACCTTGTGGTAGGCTAAAAAACTTTATTTGATTTGCACTAATTGCAAGTGCCAATAAGATGGCAGAGTAAGTTAATGCTTTTGTAGAAAATATTTTTTCATCTCTTCTAAAATAAAAGACAAAAAACAAAAATGCAAAGGAAATCAACAATAGAATAGTTGTTTTTCCTTCTGTAGTTGAGAAAAATTTTCCAAAATTTTCCATAAAAAAAAACCTCCTATGATATTCACTAGAAAGTCCACAAAAAAGACTATTCAGCTTCCCTACGTCAGTATTATCTGAATCAGGTAAAAAGGGTATTTCTCAGCTTAGTAGCACCCCTAGCGAATAAAAATTATTTGTATTTGCATACTTTAATTTTTTACCCTAATGAGAAATTGTTAAACATCGACTTATTGAGTAAATTTTATAAAAGTGATATACTTAAATATATTTTAAATAAGGAGATATTATGAAAAAGATATTGAATTTAGCACATAGAGGTTTTTCAGGTAAATATCCTGAAAATACTAAAATTGCTTTTTTAAAAGCGATTGAACATGGGAATTGTGACGGCTTTGAAACTGATGTTCATATGACAAAGGATAAAAAACTTGTAATAATTCACGATGATAATGTTGATAGAACTTGTTCAAACGGAAGTGGATATATTAAGGACTTGACTTCAAAAGAACTTTTACAAATGGAATTCGGCTCACATAAGGGAAGTGAATTTTTAGGAGAAAAGATTATTTTTTTGGATGAACTTTTACAAATAGTAAAGGATAATAAACTTTTTGTAAATTTAGAACTTAAGAATAATTATGTCTTTTACTTTGGTCTTGAAGAGGCTGTTATCAATATGGTAAAGGAATTTGGATTAAAAGATGATGTTATTTTATCATCTTTTAATCACGAGTCAATGGAGCTTTGCAAAAAAATTGATCCAACTTTTAAGACGGGATTACTTTTTGAAAGTCCAATGATGAATACTGTTGAATATATGAGAGGAATTAAACATGAGGCTGTTCATCCTGGATATTATATGCTACTTCAAAAGCCTTCTTGGGCAGAGGAGTTCAAAAAAATGGGACTTGAAATAAATACATGGACAGTTAATGACGAAAAAGCTATGAAGTATTTAATTGAAATGGGAGTAGATGCTCTTATTGGAAATTATCCGGATTTAACAGCAAAAATTTTAAATAATTTATAAAAAATTTCTTAAAAGTATTGCAATTAGTATATATTTATGATATAATACCTAGGTATCATTTTCGGATACATGATATTTAAAAAGCCTTGTCTTTTTACAATATCAATCGCATAGCAGTCGAGGTTGCGATTAATAAGTCCTCGCCTACAAAATCGCTGGGTAGCGATGTCTAAATAACCCAATATTGTAAAAAGAATTAAGGAGGAATGAAATGAAAAGTTACGTAGCAAAACCTTGCGATGTAAATCGTAAATGGTATGTAGTTGATGCAAAAGACGTTGTTTTAGGAAGACTTGCAACTGAAGTTGCTTCAATTTTAAGAGGAAAGAAAAATGTTAGATTCCAACCATCATTCGATATGGGAGATTATGTTATTGTTGTTAATGCTGAAAAAGTTAAATTAACTGGAAACAAATTACAACAAAAAGAACATAGATACTATACTGGATACTCAAATGGTTTAAAGGCTATTTCTTATGAAAAAATGTTACAAACTAAACCTGAAAAAGTTATTGAATTAGCTGTTAAGGGAATGCTTCCAAAGAATGTTTTAGGAAGACAAATGTTCAAGAAATTAAAGGTTTATGCTGGTCCGGAACATAATCACGAAGCTCAACAACCAGAAGTTTTAACATTAAGTAAATAGGAATAGAAAGGAGATTAACATATATGGCAACTCAATTTGTAGGAACAGGAAGAAGAAAAACTTCTGTAGCTAGAGTTTTCTTAACACCTGGAAATGGAAAATTTGTTATTAACAAACAAGATATAGATGAATATTTTGATTATGATACTTTAAAGGTTACTGCAAAATCACCTTTAGAAGTAACTGAAAGCCTTGGTAAATTCGACGTTTATGTAAATGTAAAAGGTGGCGGATTTACAGGACAAGCTGGAGCAATCAGACATGGTGTTGCAAGAGCTTTATTAGAAGTTTCTGCTGAATTAAGACCTGTATTAAAAAGAGCCGGTTTCTTAACAAGAGACCCTCGTAAGAAAGAAAGAAAGAAATATGGTCTTAAAAAAGCAAGAAGAAGCCCACAATTTTCAAAGAGATAAGACAAAGAATTTTGGAGTGTTGGAAAATGCGTATTTTCCAACACTTTTTTATTGCTTAAATTATTTTAAAAGGCTAAAAAATGTATAAAAACTTACTAGTAGCATACAAGTAGCATACAAAATTATAATAAAAAATAGAGTGATAATTCACTCTATCAAGGTAATAGTTCTATTGTTTTTTGTAACTGTTCTATTGTTTCATGTGTATAAAATTTATCTGTTGTATCAGTTACTGCATGTCATAATATTTCTATATATTTTACTATTACTTCAATATAACTTTTTAAAATAACTAATAAT
>CABRGI010000028.1 GCA_902470455.1 uncultured Parvimonas sp. | reverse complement strand
GTCGATTGTACTCAAATCAAAGATTTGAACAATCTTTGCGTCAGACCTACTTTTGTTTACAAGTAAACAAAGTTAGGGCTAGATTCGCTACGAACGAAATGACGTATAGGGAGAAATTTTCGTTTAGTGGCAAGACATTGAATGTAAATAAGTTTTAACTTATTTTTCAAAAAGTTAAGTATAGTTTTTATGTGTGCATTTGAGCTTGATTTTTTGTTAAAAACCTTTACAAATTAATATAATTGATATATAATTATTATAGATATATGTTATTTTTTAGGAGGGAAAGAGGAATGGTTAGATTGCGTTTTGCACCAAGTCCAACAGGATATTTACATATAGGAGGACTTAGGACTGCACTTTATAATTATTTATATGCTAAGCAAAATGGCGGAAAGTTTTTGCTTAGAATAGAAGATACCGATAGAACTAGATATGTTGAAGGAGCTATTGAAAATTTAATTCACGAACTTAAATGGGCTGGAGTTGAGGCAGATGAAGGTGTTTGTCTTGATGAAAATGGTAAGATTACAGAAGTTGGTGAATGTGGTCCATATATTCAATCTGAAAGAGTTGAAAAGGGAATTTACAATAAATATGCAGAAGAACTTATAGAAAAGGGCTATGCATACTATTGTTTTTGTAGTAAGGAAAGACTTGACGATATAAAAAATCAACAAAAGGCTGATGGAAAAATTCCAAGATATGATGGACTTTGTAGAGGTGTTAGCATTGAAGATGCTAAAAAGAGAATTGCAAATGGCGAAAGTTATGTAATTAGATTAAAATTACCTGAAAATAGAGATATTGTTTTTGAAGATGTAATCAAAGGCAAAATTACAATAAATACAAATGATATGGACGATCAAGTTTTAATAAAGGCTGACGGTTTTCCAACTTATCATTTTGCAGTAGTTGTTGATGATCATTTAATGGGAATTACTCATATTGTAAGAGGAGATGAATGGATTTCATCAACTCCTAAACATATTTATCTTTATGAGGCTCTTGGTTTTGAAAAGCCTACTTTTGTTCATTTACCAACAGTTTTAAATAAGAGTGGTAAGAAATTATCTAAGAGAAATGATGACGCATCTGTTGAAGATTTTAGATTAAAGGGATATCTACCGGAAGCACTTATTAATTATCTTGCGCTTGTGGGTTGGAGCCCTGAAAGCAATGAAGAAATTTTATCTTTAGATGAAATGGTTAAACAATTCTCTTTTGATAGAGTTTCAAAATCAGGTGGAGTTTTTGATGTAGATAAATTAGATTGGGTTAATGCTCAATATATTAGAAAGATGGAAGTTTCAGAACTTGCAAAACTTGTTAAACCTTATTTAGTTAAAGCAGGGTTTATAAAGGAAGATATTTGTGAAAAAAGACTTGAACTTATTACTAAAACTTTTCAGGAATCTATTTCAAGACTTCCGGAAATTGTTGAACAATCAAGATTTTTATTTGAAGATGTTGCAGTTGAACCGGATGCTTTGAAAATGAGGAATGTAGAGCATATAGAAATTTTAAAAGAAAAAATGAAGGAGGAATTATCTCAAATCGAGGAAATGGATGAGGAAACTGCCAAAGGCTTTATGAAAAAAGTTCAAAAGGCATCAGGTTTTAAAGGCAAAGACTTGTATATGCCGGTTAGAGCATTGCTTACAGGTCAAGTTCATGGACCTGAACTTTCAAACATTTTAGAGATTTTAGGTAAAGGTGAAATTCTAAGAAGATTGGAATAGGAGGCGGAGGCTTATGAAAAATCTTAGAAATTTGGCAAAAAGAGTTTTTGTTTTTTCTGCTGTATTACTTAGTCTATTTGTAATACCTTTCAATAATTCTTTTGCAGATACTTTTTACAAAAATACGATAAATGTTAGAATTAACAAAGATGGAAGTGCTGACATTGAAAGTATTATGGATTTTGAACCATCAAAAGGAACTGAATACTTTGTTCCTATTAATAATTTAGGGAAAAGTGAAATAGTTAATTTCAAAGTTTCGGAAATTAAAGACGGAAAAGAAGTTCCTTATGAAAGTTTAGAATCTTGGAATACAAAGAAAACAAGAGAAGAAAAGGCTAAAAAATCAGGAGTTGTAAAGACTGATAAAGGTTATGAACTTTGTTTCGGATTTGGAGAATATCAGAGAAAAACTTTTATTTTAAGATATAGAGTTACTAATTTTATAAAACTTTTAAAAGATTCTGATATGATTTATTGGCAATTTGTAAACAAGGGATTAAGTGCTGCTCCCGGCGAAGTTAAACTTACTATCACAAAAGGAGAAGGACGTTTTGACAATACAAACTCTAAGATTTGGGCTTTTGGGAACAAAGGAACAATAGAATTTTCGGATGGCAAAATAGTTTTTAATAGTTTGACTGGACTTACAAGTTCTAATTATGTTACGGTTTTGGTTCAATTAAACAAAGGTGATATCACTTCCGGAGAAACTATAGATAAAGATTTTTCATATTATAAAGATTTAGCATTTAAAGGCTCCGATTATACTAAAAAAGCCGATAAAAAAAGTAGCAATAAGATTTTTTATGTTGCAGGAGGTATAATTGTTGCCATTGTTGTTCTTGTTAAAATATTTGGCAAGAAAAAGAGCAATGGATATCAAAAAGGAGACTTTAAAGGAGAATATTACAGAGATATTCCTGAAAAAGAATGGTGGAAATTGTCCGATATTTTAGAAGATATAGGTTTCGATGGTCAAGAATCGATAATTAGAGCATATTTTCTAAAATGGATACAAGAAAAAATATTAATACCTGTAACTGAAGAAAAGGGACTTATTTTTAAAAAAGACACATTGGCTTTGAAAATAAAGAGCGGTTTTAACAATGATTTCGAAGAAAAAGTAGAGAGAAAACTATTTGCTATGTTTGCAGGTGCTGCCGGAGCTGATGGAATCTTACAAGAAAATGAGTTTTCTGATTATTTGGAAGATACGGATAATCAAGAAGAATTTGAATCAATAGAAGAAGATTTAGAAGAACTATCCAATGAATATGCAAGTAAAAATGATCTTTTTGAAAAAAGTAGTAAAGGCAAATATTCTCATACTTATAGTGAAAAAGGTAAAGAATTTACCGCAAAATTAGTAAAAAATTATAATTATTTGAAAGATTTTTCATTATTGAGTGAGAGAGAAATTTCAGAGATAAAAGTTTGGAAAAACTTGTTAATTTATGCAACGCTTTATGATGTTGCAGATGAAGTTGAAAAACAATTAAAGAAATTATCTCCGGAATTTTTGAGAAATATAGATATGGATGTAGAATCATTGCATACGGCAGTTATTTATTCTAATGCATTTTCTAATGATTTCGTGGATGCTTATTCAAGAAGTGTTGAAGAGGCTTCTGATGGAGGTGGAGGCTTTACAAGCATCGGCGGTGGAGATGATTCCTTCGGCGGCGGTGACGACGGTGGAACCAGATAATGTAGTATAACAAATACTATATAAATAAAATTAGAAGTATCAAAATTTGCAAAACTTGTTAAGTCTTATTTGACAAATACAAGTTTTGCAAATAATATATCTTAAGAAGGTTGGTATAGAGAGCTTATGAAAAATCTTAGAAATTTTGTAAAAAAAATTTTTATATTTTCGCTTATACTATTAGGCTTTTTGACAATACGGTCCAATAATTCTTTTGCAGATACATTTTATAAAAATGATATTAAAGTTAGAATTAACAAGGATGGAAGTGCTGATATTGAAAGTATTATGGATTTTCAGCCATCAAAAGGTACTGAATACTATATTCCTATAGGAAATCTTGGAACAAGTAAAATAGTTAATTTTAAGGTTTCTGAAATACAAAACGGGAAAGAAATTCCCTATGAAAGTTTAGAAAATTGGAATACAAAAAAGAGCAGACAGGAAAAATCTGGCAAATCAGGAGTTTTAAAAACTTCAAATGGTTATGAACTCTGTTTTGGATTTGGAGAATATCAAAGGAAGACTTTTGTATTGAGGTACAGGGTAACAAATTTTATAAAACTTTTAAATGATTCAGATATGATTTTTTGGAAATTTGTAAATGACGGACTAAGTGCTGCTCCAAAAGAAGTTAAGATTACTATTTCTAAGGAGGAAGGAAAGTTTGATAATACTAATTCTAAAATATGGGCTTTTGGTAATAAAGGAAAGATTGAATTTATAGACGGGAATATAATTTTTAACAGCTTAAATAGTCTTTCAAGTTCTAATTATGTTACAATTTTAGTTCAGTTGAATAAAGGTGAAATTATTTCTGGAGAAAAAATAAATAAAGACTTTTCATATTATCAAGATTTAGCTTTTAAAGGTTCAGATTATAAGAAAAATACAACAAAAAACAAAACAAGTCTTCCTTATAGAACTATTGTAAAATTTATTGTATTTTTAACGATAGCGCTTTTTAGTGCAGGAGCAGCTTCTTCTGCAAATAAGAAATTGAAAGGTGGACATAGAAGGGGAGATTTCGAAGGCGAATATTATAGAGATATCCCTGAGAAAGAATGGTGGAAATTAGCTTTTATTTTAAAAAGTGCAGGATTTGATGGTTCAGAGTCTATAATTAGAGCATATTTTCTAAAATGGATTCAAGGAAAAGTATTGATACCTATGACTGAAGAATCAGGATTGATTTTTAAGAAGAATATTTTATCTTTAAAAATTAATAATAATATAGAATACGACTTTGAAACAACTACTGAGAGAAAATTATTTACTATGGTTGTAAAAGCAGCTAGAGATGATGAAATTTTACAAGAAAATGAATTTACTAATTATTTAAAAAAGACAAGTAATCAAAATTCTTTCAAATCTTTACAGGAGTCTATGAAACAAGAGTCTTTAACTTATGCAAGAAATAATAACCTTCTTGAAAATAATAGTAAAGGTAAATGGACATATACTTATAATGAAAATGGAAAGAAATTTACAGAGAATTTGATTAAATATTATAATTATTTAAAAGATTTTTCATTGCTGAGTGAAAGAGAAGTTTCTGAAATTAAAGTTTGGAAAGATTTGCTAATTTATGCTACACTTTATGATGTTGCACAGGTAGTTGAAAAACAATTAAAGAAATTATCACCAGAGTTTTTAGAAAATTATGATTTAGATGTTAATTCATTGCATACTGCGATGCTTTATTCTCATGTATTTTCAAATAACTTCTTATCTGCTTATACTAGAAGTGTTCAAAGCTCTTATACTTCCGGTGGCGGAGGAGGATTTACAAGTATCGGAGGTGGCGGTGGATCCTTCGGTGGTGGTTCCGGTGGTGGAACTAGATAATGGGTATTAACTTAATATAATAAAATATCTATTTAGAAAGGAGAAAATTATGAAAGTATTACTTGTTGTTCTCGCAATAGTAGTCGTTTTAGGATTATGGCTTATGTCAAGCTATAATAGATTAATAAGACTTAGAGAAATGGTAAAAAACGCTATGGGACAAATAGCTGCAAATGTTGAATCAAGATGGGATGCATTAAGATCTTTAATTGATGCAACTAAAAATTATTCTGCTCATGAAGCTGAAACATTAGAAAAAGTTATTCAAGCAAGAGGTAGTGTAAACAGTAGTAGTACAGTAAAAGATATTGAAGCGGATGATAATATGTTTACTCAAGCACTTTCTAGACTTGCTGTTGTTGTTGAAGCATATCCTGACTTGAAGGCAAATACATTGTATCTAAATACAATGGATAAAATTGACTCTTATGAACAAGATGTTAAAAATTCCAGAATGATTTATAATGACACTGTTACTAAATTTAACAGAACTATGTTAGTATTTCCTGTTGTATTAGTTGCAAGAATGTTAGGATTCACTGAATATGAATACTTCAAAAATACTGAAGAAAAAGTAGCTCCTCCGAGCTGGAATTAATAAGAGCTACACCTTTCCAAGATGCTTTGCATCGGGGGTTTCTGGGAACCTTGTTGTTTCACAATAAAAAGCACCCAAAAGGGTGCTTTTAAAACAAATATTTACTTTAGCAAATTAACTTACAAACCACGAAATGAGTTAAATTACTTAAAAATTAAAACATTACTAAAGATAATAAAAATCAAAATGATAAAGCTCTTAAATTACACGTTTTTTATAAAAAAGTGTTAAAAAATGTTTGATAAAAATTTTTTAATATGGTAAAATAAGTTACAAATATTTATACGGAGGTACTTTATGAAAAAATTAAAAAAGATTGGTTTATCTTTAGCTATGTTATTTGTTGTAGTATTAGCAACAGCTTGTTCTAGTAAAGAAGCTACTACTGTTACAAGAACTTTTGTTAGAGAAACAAATGGAGTTAAGACAACTGTAGTTTATCATTATATCGAAAAGGAAGACAAAGTTGTTAAACAAACTAGTAAAACAGAAGGTCCATTTTCAGCATTTAAAGGTCAAGATATTGAAAAGCTTAAACAACAACTACAAGCTTTTTCTAAACAATACCAAGGAATTAAAGGTCTAAAAGAAACACTTGAAATTACAGATGAAAAATTTGTTGAAGATGTTGAAGTAGAATATACAGACTTTGATTATGAAAAGGCAAAAACACTTCCAGGAATGTCTTTCTCAGGAGATCCTACTAAAACTAAGGTTAGTATGGAAAAAAGTGCTGAAATGGTAATCTCACAAGGATTTAAAGAACAAAAATAATATTAGTTTATTTATTATTATGATTATAAGGAGGTAGGCTATGAAAAATTTTAAAAAAGTATTAACAAGCTTTATCTTGGTTTTTTCAATTGTATTATTGGTAGCTTGTGGTGGCGGAGAAAAGAGTAAATCTTTTTATAAGTCAGAAGATGGAACTGAAATGACAGTAAAGGTTAAGTACAAAGATGACACAGTAAATTCAATTAATATTGATGCTAAAATGTCTTATAAATCATTAAAAATAGAAAACAAAGAACAAGCAAAATTAATGTTTTCTATGGTAACTGGTATCATAGGAAACATTGAAGGAGTTAAATTAGACGTTGATTATGGTGATAGTGATGCTACTATAAAAGTTAGTATTGACTTAAATAAAATAGATCCTGAAAAACTAAAACAATTAGCGGGTTCTTTTGGTGGAAAAGTTTCTGAAAAATCTTCAGGGGAGCTTGAAGAAGGCTTGAAGAAGATTAAAAGTTTTAAAGAACTTGAAAAAAGCCTTTTAGAAGCAGGCTTTAAAGAAAAATAATATTATTTGATAAGAGTATAAGAGGTCAATGATTTTTCATTGACCTTTTTCATTGTGAAATAACACGATTATCGAGCACCCACCGGATTCGGAACATCGTTAAAAGGGGAGGTTCTTTTTTTGTAAATAGTTTAAAATATACTATTTTTCAAAAAATTTATAATATAGTATATTTAGATTTTAGAAATGTTGAAAAAATTTTTTTAATATGATAGAATTAACCATAAATATTTATTAAGGAGGAAGATTATGAAAAAAATAAAAAATATTCTATTATCAATTGCAATGCTTTTTGTTGTAGTTTTGGCAACAGCATGTTCTGACAAAGAAGCTACTTCAACAAAAACTTTTGTACTTGATAAAAATGGTATAAAAACTACTATTACCTATACCTATATTGAAAAGGAAGATAAAATTTTAAAACAAAATACTCAAAATGTTGGTGTTTACGCTCAATTACCAAAAGCAAATAGTAAAGAAGCTGCACAAAAATTATTAGATCCTGTTGCAAAAAATTATCAAGGAATTAAAGGTATAAAACAATCTATAGATTATCAAGATGATAAATTTGTTGAAGATTTAGAAATTGACTATACAAATCTTGATTTTGAACAAGCTAAGAAACTATTTGGACCAAATTTCCAAGATCCTACTAAAGTAAAAGTAAGTTTAAAAAAGACTGAAGAAGGATTGTTAAAACAAGGATATACAGAACAAAAATAGAAAATTTTAGAATAAAAAGGTAGTATATTTATACTATCTTTTTTTGTTTAAATAATAGATTTTTAGACTTTTAAAAAGGGTTAAAGCTTTTACAGGTTTAAAAAAATTTGCTTGTATGGTAAAATTATTTAGAGGCATTTCTGTATGGAGGGAAAAATGAAAAGAATAAGAAATATTTTATTGTCATTAGCAATGTTATTAGTTGTAGTATTCTCAACAGCTTGTTCAAACAAACAAAATACAAAAACTACTGGAAATACAGCAACAAAGGTATATGTTAAAGAAGTAAGAAAAGGATTTAATGCAACTGTTATCTATGAGTATATTGAAAGTGAAGATAAGATAATTAAACATATTAGCAAAATGGAAGGTATTTATGAGTATTTACCTAATATGAAAAATAAGGAAGAGGCAAAAAAT
>CABRGI010000027.1 GCA_902470455.1 uncultured Parvimonas sp. | reverse complement strand
GAATGTGTATTATTTATTAATTTATTAAAAAAAACATTTTATTTTAATATCTCTTATGCTATAATCTTAGATGTAAAGATAAGATATGTTTCTTGGAAAATGGGTTTTTACTCAAGTAAAATTGCATTTTCTCAAATTTAAAAGGGATTTTTGAGAGATATGCTTATTAGAAAACGATTTATCTTGAAAAATATTAATTTTTTTCTCAAGGAGGACTTAAGATGAAAAAAGCGTCAAAGTTAACAGCATTAGCTTTAGCGAGTTTGATGATACTTTCAGGCTGTGGTGCTAAGGGTAATAAAGGCGGACAAGACAGCGGAAAGAAAGAAGATGCAGGATTTAAACCAAATCCAGTAGTTGAAAATGAAGGAAAGGCTATTGAAAATGGAACTTTAAAAGTTGGTATAATTGGGGAATCACCTTTTAAAGGGGTATTTCACGAAGCATTCGCTCAAGACAGTTTTGATATGGGTATTATGAACTGGGTTGGAATGGGTGGCTTCTTTGATGGAGACCCTGATCAAAAGTTAGGAAATACAGGTTTAGGTAAAGTTGAATTTAAACCGGAAGAAAAGAAAGCAATCATCACAATTCATGAAAAAGCTACTTGGAGTGATGGAGTTCCTGTTACTGCAAAAGACTTTTTAAGATATTATTTAATAATTGGACATAAAGATTATGAAGGTGTTCGTTTTGGTGGGGATTACCTTAATGTTGTAGGTATGAAAGAATACCACGAAGGAAAATCTGATACAGTTTCAGGTGTTAAAGTTCTAACTGATAAGACTTTAGAAATTAACTTTAAAGAATTTGACCATTCAATTTACTGGGGTAAGGGAATTCCTTACAATCCTGTACCAGATCATGTTTATAAAGACATTCCTGTTAAAGAACAAGAATCACATGATGCTACAAGAAAACATCCATTATCATGTGGTGCTTATGTAATTAAGGAAATTGTTCCAGGACAACAAGTTATAGCTGAAGCTAACCCATACTATGCATTTGGTAAGCCAAAGACTCCAAGAATGGAAATTAAATTAGTTCCATCTGCGCAAGTTGTTGCAGCTGCTAAATCAGGTGAATATGACATCATTGATACATTTGGTTCAGATTTATATGAAAAATTTGCAGCTTTAAAGAATGGTAAAATCGCTAGCAACTATACTGGTGGATATAGCTATATCTCATTCAAATTAGGTAAATACGATAAAGAAAAAGGCGAAGTTGTAACTGATCCTAATGCAAAAATGGCTGATAAGAATTTAAGAAAAGCAATGGCTATGGCTGTTGATAGAGATACTGTAAACAAAAAATTACAAAGTAATTTAAGCATTCCTCTATATCAAATAATTCCACCAATGTTTTCAACTATTTATGATAAAGACTTTGAAGGAATTAAATACAATTTAGAAGAAGCTAAAAAACTTCTTGATGAAGCCGGATATAAAGATACTAATGGTGACGGAATAAGAGAAGATAAAAATGGTAAACCGTTAAAGATTAACTTTGCTGCAATGCAAGGTGGAGCTACTCAAGAACCTACTGTTTCATTCTATATACAACAATGGAAAGCAATAGGACTTGATGTTCAACTTGTAACTGGAAGATTAATCGAATTTAACTCTTTCTATGAAAAACTTGAAGCAGATGATCCTGAAATAGATGTTTACCAAGGTGGTTGGAACACTGGTTCAAACCCTGACCCAAGTGGTTTCTACGGAAAACATGAAGTATTCAACTTCCAAAGATTTACTTCTCCAGAATTAGATAAGTTATTAGCTGACATCGTAACTCTTGACAATACTGATCCTAAAGTTAGATTAAAACATTACACTGACTTAAGTAAGTATTTAGTTACTGAACAAGCTATTGTAATTCCTACATTCTCAAGTACAACTAAATCATTCGTAAACAACAGAGTTAAGAAATATGATATTTCATTACCAAAAGAAGGACAAACTCCATTTAGAAATTCTGACATAGAATTAACTAAAGAATCTCCAGATGTGGATAAATAGAAATAATTAAAATAAAGTGTGGAAGATTTCCACACTTTTTTTTATGAAATTTTTAAGAAAACTTTGAAAAATAAGGAAAACTCCCTTTTTTATAATGTTAGGGTGTGATATAATTATTATAGATTTAAACTTTGTTTAAATCTATAATAATTTCATCATAATCGTCCTTAGAAAAATAATTAAAAAGGAGATTATGATATAATATGTAGCAACAAAGTATTATGATCACCTTTATTTCACCATAATTACCATAAAAAAATAATCAAAAAGTGATTATGGTATAATTTTATAATAAACAAAGTTTTAATCTATAAATATTTCATCACAATCATCAAAAAAATAATTAGAGAGATTAAGATTTTAGAATTTTGTTAAAAATCAAAAAAATTATGGCTCAATAAATATATCTTTATATATTAAAGACATTTTTACTAAGTCATAATTTATAAGGAATTATAAAAAATATTTTAAGTAAATCGGAATTAAAATTAGATTTACTTTTAAATATCAAATCTAATTTTAATTAATTTAATTACTTTTTGTTTAGTATCTTTACTTTTGAAGCAAAGATTTTTTTACACTTAATTATTAAAAAGGGATTTGTGTAATGGGCTTTATGCCCGCATACTTCTACATTTTTGGGGAATTATGTTGAGTATGATAAATTAGTTTATAAAAATTTATAAGACTAATTTTTAAAAATATTTTTTTCTCTTGGATAAGATATATATATTTTGCCATATAAACCTTAAATAAAATTAAAAAAATTTAAGTTTAAAAAATTTTTAGCTTTTTTAGAAAAAAATATTTAATGTAGGTTTCGTTTTTGGAAAGTATTTTATAAATAAAGAATATAAGGGGTGGTTGTATGATAAGTGCTCTTAATGAAGAGCTAAAGGAAATTATAGATAAAATTGAAACAAAAAAAGTAACAAGGGGTTGCTTTACTTTTTATCTTGCAAATATTTCTGACAAGGAAGTTGTGCTTGGGATTTGTGGAGTTGGTAAGGTGAATTCTGCAATTTATACTCAAAGTATGATAGACAACTTTTCTCCTGAAATAATTATAAATATTGGAGTTGCTGGATCTACTGATGATGATGTGAAGATTGGGGATTTAGTTATAGGAACGGAATATTTTTATCACGATTTTGATTGCACAGAAGTGGGTTATGTAATGGGACAAATTCCTGCGCTTCGTGATGTAAAATTTATTGCTGATAAAAAATTAGTTGATATTTCTTATGAAAAGGCTAAAAAAGTTTTGCCTGAAAATAGAATTTTTAAGGGAATTATTGCAACAGGGGATATTTTTGTAGCTAAAAAAGAAATTAAAGATAGAATAAAAGAAAATTTTGATTCTCTTTGTTGTGAAATGGAAAGCTGTTCAATAGTTCATACTTGTCACTTAAATAATGTTGGATATTTAGCCCTACGTTCAATATCCGATAATGCAAATGAAGAGGCTGATTGTGATTTTGAGACTTTTGTTTTGGAGTCTGCAAAAATTGTTAAGAGTATTATTTTAGATATTATTGAGGAAATATAAGATGATTGAAATTAAGAATTTAAAGAAAAATTATGGGAAATTCGTTGCAATAGAAGATTTTAATTTAGAGATTGAAGAGGGAAAAACTTATGGAATTTTAGGTAGAATTAACTCCGGTGGAACTACTATTTTTAATATTCTATGCAATTATACTTTTAAAGAAGATGGAATTGTTCTAATTGATGAAAAAGCTCCGGAAGATGCTAGAGATTTGATATATATGTGTCCAAAGATGGAATTTTATGATGGATATACTTTAAAACAAATTTTAAAGAATATATCTGATTTTAATTCAGACTTTGACTTGCCTTATGCTTTAGAACTTTGTGAGTCTTTTAAGTTGGACCTTGAGAAGAAATTTAAAGTTGAAGAGAATATTCAAAATTGCACAATTTTCAAAACAATAGTTACAATTTGTATGAATAAAAAATATCTTCTTTTTAATAAACCCGAAATTGGTCTGTCAAGTTTAGACATTAGAAAATTGAGTGATATTCTAATGGGAAATTATAGAAGAAAGGGTTATACTCCAATTATTCATAGTAAAAATGTAAATTATTTCTTCGACTATCTTGACTATATAATTATTATTAAGGATAAAAAGGTTGTACTTTTTGAAAGTAGAGAAAAACTTGAAAAGATGGTTTATTCTATTTCTGGTTCTGTAGATCTTATAAGTACAGCTGTTAAAGATAGAAATGTTTTAGCTATTAGAACTCTTAAAAACTTCTCCAAGTTAAAAATAGCATATATTTTAGCAAAGGATGAGGACGAGGTTAGAGCACATGGAAGTAGAACTGTTCCTTTGAAAGAAATTTATGAGGCAATTACCGCGTCTGAAGGAGGTCGTTAAAATGAGAAGTGGGTTAAAATTTTCTTTAAAATCATTATTTGATACTTTCTTGATTGCAATTTTATTTTCGGTTTTGAGTGAATTTGTGTTTTTGGGAATTTCCAAGTTTTTTAATCTTGAAATATTTTTGACTACAGAAGTTTTTATGTCTATTTTGATTTCAAGTTTTTTAACTTTAATTTTTTCAAGAAAAAATATAGTTAATCAACTTTTTATAAATGGGCTTAGTAGAAAGAAAATAGCAAAAATAATATATTTGAGCTGTATAGTATATAGCTTAGTTTATTTTATGTTATTTATTGTATATGAATTTTTGTATGCAGAATTAGCTACTAATATCTATGAATTAAATACAATTTTGCATTTAGTAGTTGTTTATTTTTCAATTATTTTTATTATAGAACTTGCGACTTTTTTTGCTTTGCTATATAAAAATATTTCTATGAAGAAAGGAAAGGGTGTAAATAAAACTTTCTATAGATATATTTACTCTTTTGTAATTATATTATTTACTTATATTTATAGATTTTTTTATCCGAATTTTTACGAGTTATATACAGATTTGGTATTAGCTGTTATAGCAATATTACTTTGCACATTTCAGTTCATATTTGCATTTATTAATAACAAATGGATATTAAATATTGATATAAGAGCTTAGGAGGTTTTTATGGACGGGTACATTTTATCGTTAGATCAAGGAACTACAAGCTCAAGAGCGATTTTATTTGACAATAACGGAAACATAAAGGGCATGTCTCAAAAGGAGTTCAAGCAAATTTTTCCGAAAGCCGGTTGGGTAGAACATGATGCTATGGATATTTGGGCTACTCAGTCCGGAGTTTGTAGAGAAGTTTTAGAAAGAAATTTTGTAAGACCTAATGAAGTAAGGGCTATAGGAATTACAAATCAGAGAGAAACTACAATTGTGTGGGAAAAAGAAACCGGAAAGCCTGTATATAATGCAATTGTTTGGCAATGTAGAAGAACTGCTGATATTTGTGAACAAATAAGAAAAGATGGATATGAAGATTTAATCTTTGAAAAAACAGGATTGAAACTTGACGCATATTTTTCAGCTACAAAAATTAAATGGATATTGGATAATGTTGATGGAGCTAGAGAAAAGGCTGAAAGGGGAGAATTGTTATTTGGAACTGTTGATACTTGGATAGTTTGGAATTTGACTAGGGGAAAGGTACATATAACCGACTATTCAAATGCCTCAAGGACAATGTTATTTAATATAAACACTCTACAATGGGATGAAGAACTTTTGGAAATTTTAGATATTCCAAAATCTATATTACCGGAAGTTAGAGATTCAAGTGAAATATATGGTTATACAGATGAATACACTTTTGGCGGAGCGAAAATTCCTATAGCTTCTGTGATTGGAGATCAACAATCTGCTCTTTTTGGGCAAAGTTGTTTTGAAAAAGCTGAAGCAAAAATTACTTATGGAACTGGAGCTTTCCTTTTAATGAATATAGGAAAAGAAGTTTTAAAATCTAAAAACGGACTTTTGACTACAATTGCATGGGGACTTAATGGGAAAGTCACTTATGCTCTAGAGGGAAGTATATTTATAGCCGGAGCAGGAATACAATGGCTAAGAGATGAATTAAGACTTCTTTATGATGCCAGTCTTTCTGAACAATATGCAAAATTAGTAGAAGATACTGATGGAGTATATATTGTTCCAGCTTTTACGGGACTTGGAGCTCCATATTGGGATATGAATGCTAAAGGTGCAATATTTGGACTAACAAGAGGGACAAAAAGAGAGCATATAATTCGTGCAATGCTCGAATCAATAGCTTATCAATGTGTAGATGTATTTAACTGTATTGAAGAGGATACGAATATAAAAATCCAAAATCTAAAAGTCGATGGTGGAGCAAGTGCAAATAACTTTTTGCTTCAATTTCAATCTGATATGTTAAACACAGAAGTAATAAGACCTGAAATTTTAGAAACTACTGCAATGGGTTGTGCTTTTCTTGCAGGACTTGCTGTAGGCTTTTGGGAAAGCACAGAGGAAATAAAGAATATTTGGAAAAAAGATAAAACATTTTACCCTAACTTAAGCGAAGAATGTAGAGACAAAAAACTTAAGGGGTGGAAAAAAGCGGTAAAAAGAACTTTTGATTGGGATAAAGATGAAGAATAAGATGTATTTTAAAGACTTAGTTTAATATAACTGAGTCTTTTTGTATATAAAAATTATCCATAAATTTTATTTATAACAAAAAATTAGCATAGAAAATTTTAATGTTAATGTCGAGTGTTAGGGGTATAAGTCCAATAATGAAATTTTAGGAGGTAGAGATGAGAGATTACTATAAATGGGCAAAAGAATTTTCAGATAAGTATATAAAGCCGGTGGCGGAAGAAATTGATGAAAAAGGAAAATTCCCAAAAGAAATATTTGACAAAATCAAAGAAGAAGGATTTTTTAAAGTACTAGTTCCTGTTGAGTACGGTGGAGAAGGTGCTGGTCCGGAAGCTCAAGCTTTTATTACTCAAGCATTTGCTGAAGGCGCTGCAACAGTCGGACTAGGATATACAATGCATAATGTTGCGCTTAAATTCGTTTTGACATTTGCAGATGAAGACTTCAAAAAATTCATTATTAAAGAAGTTGTCGAAAACAATAAAATGTTATCATTAGCTAGAAGTGAATTTGAAACTGGAGTACATGTATTCAAATCTCAAACACAGTTGGAGGAATTTGAAGATTATGCAGTAATTAATGGAGTTAAAAGTATGATTACATCAGCTAACTATGCTGATTACTATTTAATTTCAGTTTCTAAAAATTCTAAAGGCGAAATGAAAAACTGGTTAATTCCAAGAGAATCAGAAGGGTTATCATTTAAAGAAAGCGACTGGAGAGGAATTGGAATGAAGGGTAATAACTCCTGTCCAATGATTATGGAAAACATTAAATTAGATAACAAATTTGGAATTAAAATTTGCAGAAAAACTTGTCCTCAACCTTATGAAGTGAATATAGATGTAATATACTTTATGACAGGACTTGCTGGTGTATATTCAGGTGTTTGCCAATCGCTATTTGAAGCTGCTTTATATCACGCAGAAAATAGAAAATATGGAGAAAATTCTCTGGCTGATATTGAACCAATTCAAGTTCATTTATCAAAACTATATGCAAATGTTCTATCAGCAAAAGGTGCTTTGGAATCAGCTGTTAATTCATTTAGTAAATTAGAAAAAGATGGTTTTAGAAAAATAATGACATCAAGAATAATAGCTTCTGAAAATTGTATTGACTCTGCAAATTTAGCGATGAGAATTGGCGGAGGTCAAGCATATAATAGAAAAGGAAATATAGAAAGATTAATGAGAGATGCTTATGCAAGTCAGGTTATGTTCCCGAGTATAGATGTTTTAAAATCATGGGTAGGAAAGAATATAACAGGAAATCCAATTTTATAAAAGTTACTATAATAATAAGGAATCCGTTTTGGATTCCTTTTTTATTTATAGATAACTATTGACTTAATAAAACTAGCTTGATATAATATATAGACACACATAAACGAACTAATATTTAATCCTTTAAAAATATTTTTAAAAATTTTTAAAAAAATTTAAAAAAAGTATTGACAAAGGGATATCCAAGTGATATAATATTAAGGTCGCAGTGAGTGTGACAATGAACCAAGAAAAGTAAACAGTGATAAAAACTTTGAGAGTACAAAGAAAAACAATAATTTGGTGTAACAAAAAGTCAGCGAGAGCAGACGAACTTTTAATAGAGAGTTTGATCCTGGCTCAGGACGAACGCTGGCGGCGTGCTTAACACATGCAAGTCGAACGTGATTTTTGTGGAAATTCCTTCGAGAATGGAAGTAAAATGAAAGTGGCGAACGGGTGAGTAACACGTGAGCAACCTACCTTACACAGGGGGATAGCCGTTGGAAACGACGATTAATACCGCATGAGACCACAGAACCGCATGGTATAGGGGTCAAAGATTTATCGGTGTAAGATGGGCTCGCGTCTGATTAGCTAGTTGGAAGGGTAAAGGCCTACCAAGGCGACGATCAGTAGCCGGTCTGAGAGGATGAACGGCCACATTGGAACTGAGACACGGTCCAAACTCCTACGGGAGGCAGCAGTGGGGAATATTGCACAATGGGGGAAACCCTGATGCAGCGACGCCGCGTGAGCGAAGAAGTATTTCGGTATGTAAAGCTCTAT
>CABRGI010000026.1 GCA_902470455.1 uncultured Parvimonas sp. | reverse complement strand
ATTAATCACGGGAGTATATAAAATATCTATAAATTTATTTTTAATTCTGTTCTGATTTTCAATAAAATCATCAGTTTTAAACTTTTCATTAAAATACATAATATATTTTTCATAATTTGTAAAAATAATTCCACTAAATTCAATATTATCTTGACTCAAAACTAGTTTTATTACATTCTTATTTTTACCTATTATAGAAACTGATTTTACTTCTACATTTTTTGCACCGAATAAAGGCTCAGGATTTGCCTTGCCATAAGGTTCCAACAACCTTAATTCCTCAACAATATTATAATTTAATAATTTAAAATCTAATGAACAATCTATCTTTATTTTTTCTATAAAGTTCTCAGGAATTAAATCTGAATTTTTATTTAATTCTATTCTTAAATTTCCTAAATTTTCTTTCTTTATAGAAAAACCCGCTGCCATAGCATGTCCTCCTAATTTTTCAAAAAGATTTGAAAAGTCTCTAAGTTTTGAAATGATATCGTAATCTTCTATGCTTCTAGCACTTCCCTTTAAAACACCATCTTCTTTTGCTTTGGTAAAAACTAATGTAGGCTTATAATATTGGTCTTTAATTCTTCCTGCTACAATACCTGCAATAGATTCATGTATTTCCTCATCATATACTACAATAATATCATCATTAAAATAATTTTTTTCTTTAATAATTCTACTTACTCTTAAATACGCTTCATTAGTTAAATCTTTTCTTTTTTCATTTAACTCAACTAATTTTTTTGCATAATTACCAGCTATTTCTTCATTTTCTTCTAAAAACAACTCTACACCTATGCTTGCAGATTCTAGTCTGCCAGCAGCATTAATGCAAGGTCCTAATTTATATCCTAACGAAGTGGTTGTAATCTTTCCAACTTCATTTTCTGCTTTTAACTGATTTATTCCAATATTATGGCTTGAATTTAGTATTTCTAATCCTTTTTTTACAAAAAATCTATTTTCATCTACCAAATCAACAACATCACAAACTGTACCCATAGAAACAAATTGTATTAAATCTAATAAATAATCTTCATCTCCACCTAATTCATCATATAATGCTTGCATTAATTTAAAAGCTACACCGGCACCACATAATTCTTTGAATGGGTATTCACAATCTATTCTATGTGGATTTATTACTGCATTTGCATTAGGAACCATTTGATTTCCTTCATCATCAAAACATACTTGATGGTGATCTGTTATTATCAACGGAATGTTCAAAAAATTACAATAATCAGCCACCTCAAATGCTGATATTCCATTATCACAAGTTATAATTAAATCTACTCCATTTTTTTTAGCATTATCTACAATTCCTTTTGAAATACCATAACCATCTTCTATTCTATGAGGAATAGCAAAACTTATATTATCAGTAAAAAAACCTAGACCTTTCATTAAAACAACTGTTGCAGAATTGCCATCTTGATCATAATCACCGACAATTTGTATATGTAAATTATTATCTATAGCATCAACTAGAATTTCGATTGCTGTATCTAAATCTTTCATCAAAAAAGGGTTATGAAGGTATTCATAATCAGGATATAAAAAATTTTTTACATTTTTATAGTCAATTTTTCTATTTGCTAAAAGTTGACAAGTTATATAAGAAAATTCACTATTATTTTTAAAATTTTCTTTAGTCAATCCATTATCAGACTTAATAAACCATCTTTTCATAAATACCTCCTTTTTATATTATCTATAAAGAAAAAATAGACGAAATCCGTCTATTTAATAAAAACTAATTTTATTCACTATCTTCCTCTTCATCATCTTCTTGAACAGAAGACTCTTCAGATTTGCTAACGACAGAATGAATAGCAGATTTAATAAATTCTATTTTTGTTCCATCATCAGATGTCTCAATTACAACTTCAGTATCACTAAGTTCAACAATCTTACCTTTTATACCTCCAATAGTAATTATATTATCCCCTATCTTCAAATTATCTCTCATATCCATTATGGCTTTTTGTCTTTTCTTTTGCGGTTTAATCATAAGAAAATAAGCAATAACCATAAAACCACCTATCATAGTTAACTGATCCATAATATTCCTCCTAAACTTAAATATACGACTATATTTTAACATAAAATGTATTTTATTTCAAATATTTATTTTAATATTTTTCAATCAATTCTAAATAAATTAGATAAAAGAGCTAATATTTTTCTTAGCTCTTTATCTTTTTAAAATACAAATTTATGAAATACAAATTTTTCCGTCAATATTTTTAAAATAAATTGTAGAATTTGGAGTAATTTTACCTTCAATTATCTTTGTTGCTATTTCCGTTTCAATATTCTTTTGAATATATCTTTTAATTATTCTAGCTCCATAGTTAAATGAATATGTTGAATCTAAAATTAATTTCTTACATTCTTCATCTAAATTAATTTTTACACCTATATCTTGTAATCTATTTTCAATTTCTGAAATAGTCATATCAATTATCTTGTAAAGTTCTTCTTTTTGCAATGGTTTAAATAACACTATATCATCAACTCTATTTAAAAATTCAGGTCTAAAAGAATTTTTCAACTCTTTCATAACCTCATTTTCAGCTTCTTTTGTAATTTTGCCATTTTCATCAATTCCATCTAATAAGTAAATTGAACCTATATTAGAAGTCATAATAATAATTGTATTTTTAAAGTCTACAACTCTTCCTTGATTATCAGTAAGTCTTCCATCATCTAGTACTTGTAATAGAATATTAAAAACATCAGGATGAGCTTTTTCTATTTCATCAAATAGAATTACACAATATGGATTTCTTCTAACTTTTTCGGTAAGTTGTCCACCTTCATCATAACCTACATATCCCGGAGGAGCTCCTATAAGTCTTGAAACTGAATGTTTTTCCATATATTCACTCATATCAATTCTAACAAGATTTTTTTCGCTATCAAACATACTTTCACATAATGTTTTTGCTAATTCTGTTTTACCAACTCCTGTAGGACCTAAGAAAATAAATGAACCAATAGGTTTATTTTCATCTTTTAATCCACTTCTTGATCTTAAGATACAATCTCTAACTAAATCAATTGCCTCATCTTGTCCAACAACTCTTTTATGCAAAATTTCTCCAAGATGCAATAATTTTTCTTTTTCTCCTTCGACCAATTTCTTTATAGGGATATTTGTCCACTTAGAAATTACTTCAGCTATCGTTTCTTCTGTAACTTCTTCTTTTAAATAACTTTCTTTTTCTTTTTTCTTTTCATTAAGTTCAGCTAATTTTAATTCTAAATTTGCAAGTTTTCCATATCTTAATTCTGAAAGTTTTTCAAAGTTATATTCTCTTTCAGCTTTTTCAATATCTATTCTGACAGAATCAATTTCAGCTTTCACAGATTTTATTTCATTAATATCTTTTTTATCACTTTCCCATCTAGCAAGTTCAACATTGTACTTGTTTTTCACATCGGAAAGTTCTTCTTCTAAATTTTGCAATCTTTTTTTACTAATTTCATCAGTTTCCTTAACAAGACCTGCTTTTTCGATTTCTAATTGTAAAACTTTTCTTCTCATATCATCAATTTCTTGAGGCATTGAATCAATTTCTGTTCTTATCATAGAAGATGCTTCATCCATCAAGTCAATAGCCTTATCTGGTAAAAATCTGTCAGTAATATATCTATCACTTAAAGTTACACAAGCAATAACAGCTGCATCTGTTATTTTAATTCCATGATGAATTTCGTATTTCTCTTTTATTCCCCTAAGTATTGAAATTGTATCTTCTACAGTAGGCTCTTTTACTAAAACTTTTTGAAATCTTCTTTCCAAAGCTCCATCTTTTTCAATATATTTCCTATATTCATCAAGTGTTGTTGCACCTATTGTGTGCAATTCTCCTCTAGCAAGCATTGGTTTTAACATATTTGATGCATCCAAAGCTCCGTCGGTTTTTCCTGCACCAACTAAAGTGTGAATTTCATCAATGAATAAAATTATTTCGCCTTCTGAATTTTTGATTTCTTCAAGAACAGCCTTTAATCTTTCCTCAAATTCTCCTCTAAATTTGGCACCTGCTATTAAACTTCCCATATCTAATGAAAAAATTATTTTATTCTTTAATCCATCTGGAACGTCATTATTTACAATTCTTTGAGCTAATCCTTCAACAATAGCTGTCTTACCAACTCCGGGTTCGCCTATTAAAACAGGATTATTTTTTGTTCTTCTTGATAAAATTCTAATTGAATGCCTTATTTCTTCATCTCTACCAATCACAGGATCAAGTTTACCATTTCTTGCTTCTTCTGTTAAATTTCTTCCATATTTTAACAATTCTTCGCTTGTACTTCCATCTTTATGTTCATTTTTCATATTCTTAATTCCCATCAAAGCATATTTAAAAGAGTTGTATGTTATGTTATACTTTCTAAAAATATCTGATGATTTTATATTCTTTTCTTTCAAAAGAGAAAGGTAAATATGTTCAGGTAAAATTGTACTATCTCCTGTTCCTTTTATTTCATCTTCGGAATTAAGCAAAATTCTTTGATAAACGGTATTTGGATAAATGTTAGAATCTCCATATTGTGAAGGTAAATTATCAAATGCAAGTTTTACATCATTTCTATAATTATCTATATTTACATTCATGATATTTAAAATTTTAATAATTATATTATCATTATCAATCAAAGCTTTGTGTAAATGAATATCTGATATTTCTACATTTGCATTTTTTATTGCTAAACTTTGAGACTCTTCTACAATTTTCATTGCATCACTACTAAATTTTTCTAAATTCATAATACTCCTCCTTTTTTTTGAATTTAACTTTTCACTTAAAAATTAAATTCAACATAATTAAATATTTATTGCATAATAATAAAACTTTATTCAACTTAACATATACATTCTGTAATAGATAAGTTAAATATCATTATTTTAATCTTATTTTTCCATTAATTTTTTATATAATTCTAATTTTTCACCTGATAAGTTTTTAGGGTTATTTATAACTATTTCAAGATATAAATCTCCTGTTTTTCCTTTTAAATCAGTATATCCCTTGTTTGAAATTCTTATTTTTTTCATACTTTCTATCTTTGCAGGAATCTTAACTCTAACATTTCCGTTTAAAGTTTCAATAACCTTTGTAACTCCAAAATATGCTTCCCATGGATATAAACTAACTGTCTTTATTAAGTCTAAACCTTCAAGTCTATATTCATCATTTATAACATTTATTTTTACATATATATCACCATCAAGCTTATACTTATCTCCATTGACTTTTACCTTTTTACCTGTTGTAATTCCTCTAGGTATCTTAACAGTTATTTTTTTAGGAGAATTATTTATATTGACGTAAAGTACTCGCTCTATTCCGGAATATGCTTCTTTAACAGATAAATTCAAGCTAGTTTCATATTTTTGTCTTTGAGGTTGTCTTCCAAATCCTGAGTAAGAATTTCCAGAATATGCATTTGAATTTGTAAAACCATCAAATCCTGAAAATCCGCTAAAATGTGATGAAGTTTTTCCACTTCCACCAAAAAACATATTAAAGAAGTCAGAAAAACCACCCATATCACTTCCACTATAGGAAGCACTAAAACCATAATTTCTTGGGTCAAAATTATCTCCACCACTAAAATTATAATTTGATCCGAACATATCATATTGTTTTCTTTTTTCTTTATCAGACTTCATAAGCTTCATTTATTTCTTTAAATTTATTACTTGCAGCTTCATTATTTTGATTAACATCAGGATGATATTTTTTTGCCAACTTTCTATATTCTTTTTTTATCTCTGCATCAGTCGCGTTCTTATCGACGCCTAAAATTTTATAATAATCTTTATATTCCATAAATTCCTCCTTGTTTTGACTTTCTTTGACCTTTAATTTTATTATACCCTATATAGAAAATTTAAACAATATTTTTATAAAAATTAAATATGATTTTTAACTTTATTTAAATTTTAATATTGATTTGTACACTAAAAATTCATACATGATATTGCATACAAAAATATAAACTATTTTACTTGTATTAATAATATTTATATTGTATAATTATATTGTATAAATTAATTTTTTTGGAGGTAAATTATGAAAGAAATAAATGCTAAAGGTTTAGCTTGCCCTCAACCATTGATTTTAACTAAAAGAGCTGTTGAAAGTTCAGAAGAAAAAGATTTTTTAGTTATAGTTGACAATGATACTGCAGTAAAAAACTTAGAGAAATTTGCTAAAAGTAGCAATCTGGATTTTAAATTTGAGAAAATATCTGATAATGAATTTAATGTGTTTGTATCAAAAAATAACGAAACTTCTCTAAAGGAACCAAGTGCCTTTTGTTCTGTTGAAAACTCATCAGATACAGTAATAGCTATTTCTAAGAACTTTATGGGAAACGGCTCTGAAGAACTTGGAAAATTGTTAATCAAAGGCTTTGTTTATACTTCAAGTGAATACGAAAAATTGCCAAAAACACTAGTATTTTTTAATTCAGGTGTTGAATTGACTTGTGAAGGATCACCTTGTATTGATGACTTAAAGAAACTTCAAGAAAAAGGAGTGGAAATTATTTCTTGTGGAACTTGTCTTGATTACTTCGGATTAAAAGAAAAACTTTTAGTTGGTGAAATAAGTAATATGTACACAATATATGAGACTCTTTTCAATGCAGGAAAAGTAATTAATATCTAAAAAAATCAAAACCGGCTAATATTAGCCGGTTTTAACTTTAAATTATAATTTATATGATAATACTCCAATTATATTCTTTTCATAATTTTTTAAATTTTGTAATAATTTTTCAAAAGATGAATATCTAGTTATTCCATATTCTTCAACTAATATAACATTTTTTAAATTCATTATATTATTTAAGTCATTTGTTTTCAATATATTTACTTTATCAATATTACAATCATTTAACTTATTAATAATATTTGAATTTGAACTAATTATACTTAATTCTTCAATATTTTCATTATTAATTTTATATTTCAAAACTTCAAACAAATCATTATTATTTTTTATTTCTTGAACAAATTTTATATTATATTTTCTATAATCTCCTTCTCTGTTAATAGTTGGATCAAATATATACATAACAAAATTCATAATAGCAACTAAAATTATTAAGGCTGTTTCAGTTGCAAAAACTTTTACTAATAATTTTTTCATACTATATCCAGTATTAATATTTTCTTTAGAACTAAGTTCTTTAGAATAATTAGATTCAACTTTTTCAATAGTAACATTATTATAAACAGATTTATATTTATTTATTAATTCATCAAATTTTTTTTCAATCAAATCATTTACCAATTTACTTGGTGTTAAAATTTTTACAGAAACGCCTAAATTAGTTGAAATATAATTTACTACTACTTTTTTGTCCCAATAATCAAAATTTGAATTTTTTAAAGTTACGGCTGATGTATCTAATTCTTTAGCCATTTGTGATAACTCTTTATCACTTACGTCATTAAATAAATAAGCACCATTTAAATTAGATACTAGTAATTTTTCATAAAAATCAGAATATCCTCTTCTACCATATAGTGCATTTGCATTGTCAGTTTCCGGAGCAGTAATCTTATAAGCCAAATAAGTAGAATATTGTACCCCTTCTTTTACTACTGTTTTTTTGTTTATCGTTTGTAAAACCAACGGACAAACCAAAGCAATACTCAACAGCAAAAATGCTATTAAATTTAAAATTCTCTTTTTATATATATTGGATAATAAATCTCCAAATGAGTAATTTTCAAACATATCATATCTCCTTTATTTTAAAAATTGTATAAGAATTTTCTTTTGATATTAATTTTGCCACTACAAAAATTAATATAATTATAAACCAAAATTGGAATGTAAGTAATATTGAAAAACTTTCTGAAAAACTACTTCTAGGCATAAAAAACAAATTGTTTAATATTATTAATGTGCAAACGAAAGGTAAAATTTTATTTCTGTAAGAAACATTTAACATTCTTATAAATAAAAATCCTAAAGCAACAAATAAGAATACACCCAAATATCCGTAATCTGTAAAATTTTCCATTATAAAACTACTTCCTAAACCATGTCCTTGCAAATAATCACCTTTCATCGCTATATAAGAAAGATTATGTGCATAGCTATTACTTTTTATTGCCAACTCAATACTGTTTGTTGTAGCTGTAAATGGTTTTGTATCAAATAATAACTTACCAAAATTCCCATGAGTAAAATACTCAACAATAGGTCCAAAGGTAAAGTTTGTAAAACTTCTTACTGCAATATTACTGTTATACAAAAATCCTTTAGCTAAAACACCAAAACTTGTTCCCTGTTTATATATAAAATCTATAAATATATCAAATATTTTAAAATTAGAAACTTCAACATTGTCTCTGACATAGTTTAAAAGTCCCATTCCTACAATTATTATAGGAAGACTTGTAAAAATTAGTATTTTTTCTTTAACTCCTATCCATTTATTTTTAATATCTTCTTGTCCCCTTATAAAATAATATATAAAAGAAAATATTAAGCTTAAAATAAATGGATTTCTGGTCCCAATAAATAAATATATTGCATTTGCAAATAGGTAACTTACCAGAACTATAGTAGCATTTCTTTTATTTGGTTTAGATGCTAGATATACACACATCGAATATACTGTAAAAACTGATAATATATACGTGAAGTAGGGCAAATTACTTTTGAAAGATGCATAATAAATATAATAAGATGTATTTAATTTAAATATTAAT
>CABRGI010000025.1 GCA_902470455.1 uncultured Parvimonas sp. | reverse complement strand
GATAAAAATTTATCAGATGAAGAAAAACATAAGGTTTTTGTTATGATGTATTCTATAAATGATTATGAAAGAATTGGCGATCACTGTGAGAATATAATAGAGTTGGTACAAGAAATTAAATACGAAAATTCTGTGTTCAGTAAAACTGCCTTTGATGAATATGAAAAAATATCATCAAATGTTATGAAAATTGTTGTTGATACAACTAATGCTTATAAAGATAATAATATCGAATTAGCAAAAAATTGTGTCAATATAGAAGAAGAAGTAGATTTGCTTGAAGAAACTTATAGACGAAATCATATGGATAGGATAAATAGAGGAATATGTGATACTAATTCAGGAGTTAAATTTTTAGATATTATATCTAATTTTGAGAGAATAGCAGACCATGCTTTAAATATTGCAAATTACACATTAGGAAAAGAATTGTAAAAGATTGTTATTTTTATATACAAATACTTAAAGTTATAAAAAAGTTTTATTATGATTTAATCAAAAAATGCTTTACAATTGGGTAAACATAATATATAATAATAAACGGATGTGGTTTCAATATGGTTTATTATTTTTATACTGTAATTGGAGGTAAATTATGTACGATTGTATAATAATTGGAGCTGGTCCTGCAGGGATAAGTGCAGGAATATATGCAGCAAGAGCTAGTATGAAGACTATAATAATTGAAAGAGGTACACCAGGAGGATTAATATCTAAAACAGATGAAATAGCAAATTATCCTGGAGCGGAAGATGTACCTACAGGTCCAGAGTTAATTGAAAGAATGGTAAAACAAGCTAAATCATTTGGAGCTGAATTTATTACTGATACAGTTGTAAATGTTGAATTATCTGGAATAACAAAGGTAGTTAAGGGAGAAAATGCTACTTATGAAGGAAAATCTGTAATAATAGCTACAGGTTCAAATCCAAGACTACTTAATGTACCGGGTGAAAAAGAATTTACTGGTAAAGGTATTGCTTATTGTGCAACATGTGATGCACCATTTTTTCAAGATTTAGATATTTATGTTGTTGGATCAGGTGAAGCAGCTGTTGAAGAAGCAATGTATCTTACTAAATTTGGAAGAACTGTAACATTATTAGTAAGAAAAGACAAATTATCTGTTGCAAAGTCAATTGAAGAAAAAGCAATGAAATGTGAAAAATTAAATATCATGTGGAATGTTGAAGTTGAAAGTTTTGAAGGAACAGGACTATTAGGAGCTATGAATATAGTAAATAATAAAACTGGTGATAGAACTAAAATTGTTCCTAGAGAAGGAGATATGATATTTGGTGTATTCATTTTTGTAGGATATATTCCTGAAAGTACAATTTTTAATGGTAAGATAGATACTGATAGAGATTATATAGTATCAGATGAAACAATGAAAACAAGTGTTGAAGGTGTCTTTGTTGCTGGAGACGTTAGAGTTAAAGAACTGAGACAAGTTGTTACAGCGGTTAATGATGGAGCGATAGCAGCAATTAACGCTAGAAAATATGTCGAAAGTTTAGAATAATTGAATTTAATTCCGAAAGGATTAAATATATAAATTTTAAGGAGGTGAGTATATGCGTCTAGAATTAGGAAAAATCTTAATTAACGATGTTAAATTTTGTTCAGAAACAAAAGTTGACAAAGGTGTTTTATACATTAATAAAGAAGAGTTAATTGCTCATTTAATGGATGATGAACACTTAAAATCAGTAGACGTAGATCTTGCAAAACCAGGTGAAAGTGTAAGAATTACTCCAATTAAGGATGTTGTAGAACCAAGAGTAAAGGTTAACGGAGCAGGTGGAGTATTCCCTGGAATGATTTCAAAAGTTGATGTAGTTGGTTCAGGAAGAACTCATGTTCTTAAGGGAGCAGCAGTAATGACAGTTGGTAAAATAGTAGGTTTCCAAGAAGGTATTGTTGATATGCAAGGACCGGGAGCTGAATATACACCATTCTCAAAAACTAATAATATAGTATTGATTGTGGAACCAGCTGAAGGAGTTGCAACTCATGCTTATGAAAAGGCTGTTAGAATGGCTGGATTAAAAGCTGCTACTAATTTAGGGTTAGCTGGAAAAGAAGTTGAACCAGATGAAGTAGAAGTATTTGAAACTAAACCATTATTTGAACAAGCTGAAGAATTAAAACATTTACCAAAAGTAGCTTATGTACAAATGTTACAATCACAAGGATTATTACATGATACATATGTTTATGGTGTAGATGCAAAACAAATAGTTCCAACACTATTATATCCAACAGAATTAATGGATGGAGCTATCTTAAGTGGTAACTGTGTATCATCATGTGATAAGAATACAACATATCATCACTTAAATAACCCTGTTGTTAGAGCAATGTATGAACAACATGGAAAAGAAATCAACTTTGTTGGTGTTATTATCACTAACGAAAATGTATATTTAGCAGATAAAGAAAGATCATCAAACTGGACTGCTAAATTATGTGAATTTTTAAATCTTGATGGAGCTATCGTATCTCAAGAAGGATTCGGTAACCCAGATACAGACTTAATAATGAACTGTAAGAAAATTGAAGGTAAAGGTGTTAAAACTGTTATCATCACTGACGAATATGCAGGAAGAGACGGTGCCAGCCAATCATTAGCTGATGCTGACGTAGCTGCAAATGCAGTAGTAACAGGGGGTAATGCTAACGAAACTATCGTACTACCTAAGATGGACAAAGTTATTGGAACTTTAGATTATGTTGACATTATTGCTGGTGGATTTGATGGATCATTAAGAGAAGATGGTTCAATTATGGTTGAATTACAAGCAATTACTGGAGCAACTAATGAATTAGGATTTAATAGATTATCAGCTACTGGCTATTAAAATCTATTAACAAAAATGGAATATTATATAAAATTAAACGAAAATAAAAATTAAGAAAGGATGTGTTAGCGATATGGCACTTTTTACAGAAAATACAAAAGTAATCATAATCGGTGATAGAGATGGTATACCAGGACCAGCTATGGAAGAATGTGTCGCTACAACTCCTGCAGAAATAGTATTTTCAGCAACTGAATGTTTTGTCTGAACTGCAGCAGGAGCAATGGACTTAGAAAATCAAAGAAGGGTAAAAGAATTAGCAGAAAAATACGGTGTAGAAAATTGTTTAGTTCTTTTAGGAGCATCTGAAGCAGAATCAGCAGCATTAGCAGCTGAAACTGTAACTACAGGAGACCCTACTTTTGCAGGTCCATTAGCAGGAGTTCAGTTAGGACTTAAAGTATATCACGCAGTTGAACCTGAATTTAAAGCAGAAGTTGATGAATCAGTTTATGATGACCAAATTGGTATGATGGAAATGGTTCTTGACTGTGATGCTATCATTGAAGCTGTAAGTGAAATTAGAAATTCATTATAATTTGTAATTAAGAAAAAAATCATATATAAATATATGATAGAGAGGTGATTAGTGTGGAAAAATTAAGAGTAGTTCACTATATAAACCAATTCTTTGCTGGTATAGGTGGAGAAGAAAAGGCAGATTATAAACCAGAAGTCAGAGAAGAAAAAATTGGACCTGGTTTAGCATTAAATGCCGGTTTTAAGGGTGAAGCTGAAATAGTTGCTACAGTTATCTGCGGAGACAGCTATTTTGGTGAAAATATGGACCAAGCTAAAGCAGAAGTTTTAGAAATGGTTAAAAAGTATAATCCAGATTTATTCATAGCAGGTCCTGCATTTAATGCTGGTCGTTATGGAGTTGCTGCTGGTACAATTACTGAAGCTGTTCAAAATGAATTGGGTATTCCGGCTTTAACTGGTATGTATATTGAAAACCCAGGTGCAGATATGTTCAAAAAGAGCATATATATAGTTTCAACTAAAAATAGTGCTGCAGGTATGAAAGATGCTGTAAGCAAAATGGTTCCACTTGCAATGAAACTTGTTAAAGGAGAAGAAATTGGTTCTCCAGCTGAAGAAGGTTACATTGAAAGAGGAGTTAGAAAGAACATATTTAGAGAAGATTTTGGTGGTAAGAGAGCTGTAAATATGATGATTAAAAAGTTAAAAGGTGAGGAATTCGAAACAGAATTTCCAATGCCACACTTTGACAGAGTAGATCCAAATCCAGCTGTTAAAGATATTACAAAAGCTAAAATCGCTCTAGTAACATCAGGTGGTATAGTTCCTCATGGAAATCCGGATCATATTGAGTCTTCATCAGCTTCAAAATATGGTAAATATGATATTGAAGGTGTAATGGATCTTAAAGAAGGCGAATGGGAAACTGCTCACGGTGGTTATGACCCTGTTTATGCTAACCAAGATGCAGATAGAGTTTTACCTGTTGATGTTTTAAGAGAACTTGAAAAGAAGGGTGAATTTGGAAGTCTTCATAGATATTTCTATACTACAGTAGGAAATGGTACAGCTGTAGCTTCTGCAAAAGAATTTGCAGAAAAATACAGCAAAGAATTGGTTGCTGATGGAGTAGATGCAGTTATATTAACATCTACTTGAGGTACTTGTACACGTTGCGGTGCAACGATGGTAAAAGAAATTGAGAGAGCTGGAATTCCAGTAGTACATGTATGTACTGTAACTCCAATTTCATTAACAGTAGGAGCTAACAGAATTGTTCCTGCTATAGCAATTCCTCATCCATTAGGTAATCCTAAATTGAGCCATGAAGAAGAATATGCATTAAGAATGGGTATTGTTAAAAAAGCATTAAAAGCTTTATCAACTGAAGTTGATGGACAAACAATATTTGAATAATTTTTAAGTAAAAAAAGGTGTCAGGTATTGACACCTTTTTAATTTAGTGGTATTCTATTATGTAAGGGTAGTTGGCTTATATGCAATACATACTGTGCTATCTGTTTTTTATATTAAAGGAGGTAATTAAGATGAATTTTCCTGTATTAAAAGGAACTTCTTACGTATTAGTTCATGCACCAGACATGATAATTCAAAATGGAACAACTCAAACTACTGAAAAGGCGTTAAATCCTGATTCAGATTATTTAAAGGAAATACCAAATCATATTAGAAAATATGAAGAAGTATTAAATTATTTACCAAATCAAGTTTATATTGGAAACAAAAGACCAGAAGATTTAAAGGCTGTGCCACAACCATGGTCAGATGCAGATAAATATTTATCTGGAGCTCCAAGAGATGGTAAGTATGGCGAAATAATGCCTGAACATGAATTTATTGGTCTTATGAAGATTTGTGATGCTTTTGATTTAGTCTATCTTAACAAAGAATTTACTGAATCTGTAAAAGCTGATTTGGAAAAACACCCATTAGTAAGTGAAGCATTAGTAGCTAGATTAAAAGAAGGTGTTGAACAATCTGTACTTGAAGGACATATGGATAACCATGCTGAAGGTTTATATTTTGAAGATAAATTAGTAGGTGTTGTTACAAGAGCGCATGATGTTGATGTTAACTTATCAGCTCATGTTATGTTAGAAAATTTAGTTACTAAGGCATCAGGATTACTTGCTGCTTTACATTTAGTTGCTAAGAATAATTTAGATGCAAATGAAGTTGAATATGTTATTGAATGTTCAGAAGAAGCATGTGGAGATATGAACCAAAGAGGTGGAGGAAACTTTGCAAAATCCATAGCAGAATTAGCAGGATTTGATAATGCTTCCGGTTCTGACTTAAGAGGATTCTGTGCTGCTCCAACTCATACTTTAATTACTGCATCTTCTCATGTTCATGCTGGAACATTTAAGAATGTTGTTATTGTAGCTGGTGGATGTACAGCTAAATTAGGTATGAATGGTAAAGACCATCTTAAAAAAGGATTACCAATACTAGAAGATTGTATCGGTGGATTTGCTGCATTAATTTCTGAAAATGATGGAGTTAACCCTGTATTAAGAACTGATATAGTTGGAAGACATACTGTAGGAACTGGTTCATCACCACAAGCTGTAATGTCTGCATTAGTTACTGCTCCATTAGAAAAAGCTAATTTAACAGTTAAAGATGTTGATAAATACTCAGCAGAAATGCAAAATCCTGATATCACTAAACCTGCAGGAGCAGGAGATGTTCCAAATGCAAACTTCAAGATGATTGGTGCATTAGGAGTAATGAAAAAACAATTAGAAAAAGCTGAAATTGCAAGTTTTATTGAAAATCATGGTATGGAAGGATGGGCTCCAACACAAGGACATATTCCTTCAGGAGTTCCTTATTTAGGATTCTGTCGTGAAGACTTAACTACAGGAGAACTAAATAGAGCTATGATTATTGGTAAAGGTTCTTTATTCTTAGGAAGAATGACTAACTTATTTGACGGTGTATCAATTGTTTTAGAAAGAAATTCAGGTAAATTAGAAGACAACTCTAGAGTTTCTAAGGAAGAAGTTAAGAAATTAGTTGCTGAAGCAATGAGAAATTTTGCATCTTCTTTAATTGAAGAATAGAGGTGATTTCATGTCTGATATTAAAAAAGTAATTGGTAATGTCTTTGAAGAAATAGCTACTGGTTTAGAAACTGGAGCATTTGGAAAAAGACCAAGAATTGCTGTTACAACTTTAGGCAGTGAACATGGATTAGATAATGTAGTTAAAGGAGCTGAATTAGCTCAATCAAGAGATAAAAGTGTTGAATATTGTATTATTGGACCTGAAGTTAATACTTCATTAAAACAATATGTTGTTGCAAATGAAGAAGAAGGTTACAAAAAAATGGAAACACTTTTAGATAGTGGAGAAGTTGATGGCTGCGTTACAATGCATTATAGTTTTCCAATTGGAGTTTCTACTGTAGGTAGAGTTGTTACTCCAGCTGCTGCGAAAGAAATGATTATTGCAACTACTACTGGTACTTCTTCTGCACATAGAGTAGAAGGTATGGTTAAAAATGGTATTTATGGAGTTATAGTTGCTAAAGCATTAGGAATTCAAAATCCAACAGTTGGAATTTTGAATGTTGATAATGCAGTTTCAGTTGAAAGAGCATTTAAAGAACTAAAAGAAAATGGATATGATATGAACTTTGCTGAATCTAATAGAGCTGATGGTGGAGTATTAATGAGAGGAAATGACTTATTACAAGGAGTTCCTGATGTTATGGTTAATGATACTTTAACAGGAAATCTATTGATGAAAGTGTTCTCATCATACACTACTGGTGGTGGATTTGAAGCTATGGGTTATGGATATGGACCTGGAATTGGTGAAGGATACGAAAGATTAGTTCTTATAGTATCAAGAGCTTCAGGTTTCCCAGTAATTGCTAACGCAATGACTTATGCCGGACAATTAGTTAAAGGTAATATCAAAGAAGTTTCAAAGAAAGAGTTTGAAAAAGCTAATAAAGCAGGATTAAAAGCTATTTTAGAAAAAATTACTTCTGCAGGAGCTAAAAAAGCTGAATCAGAAGAAGAAGTTAAATGTCCTGCTGAAGAACAAGCTACTGCTACTATTGGTGGTATAGATATTCTTGAACTTGAAGATGCTAAGGTTGCTTTGTGGAAAAATAATATATTTGCAAAAACTGGAATGGGTTGTACTGGACCTGTTGTTATGGTTAATGATGCAAATCTTGAAAAAGCTAAAGAAATCTTATCAAAAGAGGGATATATTGCTTAATTATAAATAAAAGGAGAGCTTTTGCTCTCTTTTTTGTTTGAAGTTTTTAAAAAGTGGTATAATAAATATGTCTTAGTAAAAAAGGCAAATATAGGAGGTATTAATATGAGTTTAATCGGTAAGAAAATTGAAGAATTTGATGTTCCAGCATATTATGATGGAGATCTAATAAGAGTATCAAACAAAGATTTAGAAGGAAAATGGAGTGTTTTCTTTTTCTACCCTGGAGATTTTACATTTGTATGTCCAACTGAATTAGAAGATTTAGCACTAAGCTATGATAAATTTAAAGCAATTGGATGTGAAATTTATTCAGTATCAACTGATTCTGAATTTGTTCACAAAGCTTGGTGGGATGCTTCTGAAACTATCAGAAAAATTCAATATCCAATGATTTCAGATAGAGCTTTAGCTCTTTCAGAACAATTCGGTGTTTTAATCGAAGGAGAAGGACAAGCATTAAGAGGAACATTCGTTGTAAATCCTCAAGGTGAAATAGTTCTTTATGAAGTAAATGCTAATGGAATTGGTAGAAATGCAAAAGAATTATTAAGAAAAGTTCAAGCTGCACAATTTGTAGCAAAACATGGAGATAAAGTATGTCCAGCTAGATGGGAACCAGGTGATGAAACTTTAACTCCAGGATTAGACTTAGTAGGTAAATTATAGTTATAAATTACTTTAGATCGGAATTTAATTCCGATCTTTTTTATTGCGAAGCAACAAGGTTCCCGGGTACCCACCTGATGCGAAGCATCATGGAAGGGTGGGGTTCTTATTTTTTAATTCATTGTAGAAAATTGAAGGTTCAACAGGTAGATTATTTCTTTCTTTTATTGTATACAAAAATAGTCTTTTTCTCGCTCTTGTCATTGCAACATAGAATAATCTTCTCTCTTCTTCTAATAATTTTTCATCAAAAGAATTTAATATGCTTTTTTGTGGGAATTCTCCATCAATTAGGTCCATTATAAATACATTATCATATTCTAAACCTTTTGAAGAATGTATTGTTGAAATTGATATATTGGATTTTGAACTTGAAGCATTTTTAAGTAATTCTTTTAAATTGTCTAATTTTTCAATAAATTCATCAAAAGTTTTTAAATCTTTGGATAAATATTTTATCAAGTCAAAGATTAGATTATAATTTAGATTGGAAAAGTCATTAAAACTATCCAAATAATCTCCATATCCTAGCTCATAGAGAATACAATCAATCTTATCTTCCATTTTCATCCTTTTTAATCTTTTAAAATCATTTCTTAAAGATGTAAATTTGTTTAGATAAAAATCATTTAATTCGTCCAAATCTAGTAAACTCTCCAATACACATTGATTATAGGGTTTATATTCCAATTTAGT
>CABRGI010000024.1 GCA_902470455.1 uncultured Parvimonas sp. | reverse complement strand
TCTTTTTTTATATCTAATAATAAAAATATTATTTAATAAATATATTTGTTCCTATTTCTCTAAGAGCCATATATATATTATTTAATTAAATTGATATAACTATAGTAGAAATTATAATAGAAAAAGCTATCAGTATCCTACCAATTAAGGCATATTTATCTCTTTTACTCATAAACTATCTCCTTAAATAAATATCAAATTAAACTAACATAGAAATAAATTTCGTATCTCCATTTTTGTACCTACTAAAATTATAATATACCATTCCCATTTTTCCTCCTAATATGACTATCAACTTAAATTTATTCTTTTTCAATATGATTATATCATCTTTTAAATCATTTGTCAATTAAATAAAATGACGGTATAAACCGTCATTAATCTTTTTTTATAGTCAATAATTTCTTTTTAAATTCTTCTAATTCCTTTATTGTATTTAAGTTTTCAAATATATTTTTTTTGTCAAATTTTTCCCATTCTTCATATTTCAAAAATTTAAAATTGTTATCTTCAATAAATCTTACAAATTTTCTATTATCTTTTATCAATTCTTTTCTTAAATCTTCTTTCAAAGAATTTTTATAAATTCCATTCATAGGTAATATCTTTCCATCTTCAGAAAGACAAACTATGCCATCAAAATTTACATCAAGTTTAGAAATTATATATTTAATAAAATTCTCATCCACATTTGGCATATCACAGGCTGTTAAAAAAGAAAATTCAGTATCAGAATAGCAAAGCCCACTATGAAGTCCAGCCATTGGACCTTTTTTGTAAAAGATATCCCTTACAACTCTAACTTTTAAATCTTTGTAATGCTCCTTATTATTTGAAACGACAACTATATCCTCAAAGATATTTTTTAAAACTTCTATTGAATTGTGTACTAAATACTTTTCTTCGAGCTCTATAAATTCTTTCGGAAAAGTCATTCTTCTGGAATTTCCACCTGCAAGTATAATACAATTTATCATTATTCTACCACCAAATCAGCAAAATCTGCATCGCAAAAGTCTGCAAATTCAATAGGATTTACTATAATTGAATTTCTTATTTTTCCGGCACTTACAAGAAATTTCTCCATATCTTTTGCGGTTTCATCAAAAACAGTTTTAAATTTAGTCTTCATTCCAACAGGACTGCAACCTCCGTGAACATAACCTGTTAATGGCTCCAAGTCTTTTTGTAAAATCATTCTAATACTCTTTAATTTAAAATATTTGCTTGCTTTTTTTAAGTCCAAATGAGAATCTATAGGAATAACACAGACATAATGATTTTTATCACTTCCCTCTAGTATAAGTGTTTTAAAACAAATATTTCTGTCTATTCCAATATCTTCAAATTCTTTGTCTTCTTCTCTAACTACAAATTCATATTTTATTTTTTTACTGTCTAAAATTCTACATACATTTGTCTTACTTATCTTTTTCATCTTTATCCAAAAAAGTCTTTAAATGTTGAACCAGCATCTTTATCGCAGGAGCATTTTCTCCTCCTCGAGGAATTATTATATCCGCGTGTTTTTTACTTGGCTCAATAAATTCCTCATGCATTGGTTTAACTGTAGTTTGATATTGAGTTAAAACACTTTCAAGACTTCTTCCTCTCTTTTTTGTATCTCTTAAAATTCTTCTAATCAGTCTTTCATCTGCATCTGCATCTACATAAACCTTTAAATCCATAAGCTCTCTAAGTTTTGGGTCTTCCAAAATTAAAATTCCTTCAATTATTATTACAGGTTTTGGATAAACTCTCATAGTTTCTTTGCTTCTAGTATGCAATGTATAGTCATAAATCGGTAAATCTACCGCTTTACCTGATTTTAAAATCTTTATATCCTCAATAAGTTTAGAAGTTTCAAAAGACTTTGGATGGTCATAGTTTAACTTTGCCCTTTCTTCTAAAGTTTTATCATCATTTGACCAATAATAAAAATCATGACTAATCATAACAACTTCATCTTTAAATTGATTTTTTAACTTTTCAACAATAGTAGTCTTGCCGGATGCTGAACCTCCGGCAATACCTACAACATAAATATCTTCTTTTTTCATCAAAAACTCCTATAAAGCAATTACTCTGTGATAGATTTTTTTACCTTTTTTTATAACTATTTCTTCTAAATTAAGAGAAACTTTTAAATTAGTATCAGTAATTTTTTCTCCATTTAAAGAAATACCTCCTTGTTCTATAAGTCTTCTAGCTTCTCCATTAGACTTTGAAAGTCCACAAGTTCTGATTAAATCCAAAATCCCTATTTCTTCATTTTCAAAATCTGATTTTTTAATTTCAGTTGAGGGCATATTTTCATCTAAAAGTTCTCCACTAAATAAAGCTCTGGCAGTTTCTAAAGCCTTTTGTGCCTTTTCTTCACCGTGAATAATTTTTGTTACTTCAAAAGCTAAAATTTCTTTTGCTTCGTTAATTCTTTCATCTTTATATTTACCTAATTCTCTACACTTTTCAGTAGGTAAGAAAGTTAGCATTAGCAAGAACTTTTCAACATCTCTATCGTCAACATTTCTCATATATTGGAAAAGTTCATAAGGAGAAGTTTTTTCTTCATCTAACCAAACAGCACCCTTTTGAGATTTACCCATTTTAACACCGTCAGCAGTTGTCAAAAGTTTAAAAGTCATAGCATAAACCTTGTCTTGTTCAAGCTTTCTTACTAAATCATATCCTCCAAGAATATTACTCCATTGGTCGGAACCACCTAATTGTAATTTACAACCATGTTTTCTATATAGGTATAAGAAATCATAACTTTGCATTAACATATATGAAAATTCAAAGAATGTAAGACCTTTTTCCATTCTGTTTTTGTATGCATCACAAGTAAGCATTTTATTTACACTAAAATGAACTCCTACTTCTTTCATAAATTTTATAAAATTTAAGTCTAAAAGCCAATCTTTATTATTTTCAATAATTGCATTTCCATCTGAAAAATCAATAAATCTTGAAAGTTGTTCAAAAAATCTTTGAGCATTATGATTAATTTGTTCTTCAGTCATTACCATTCTCATATCACTTCTTCCTGAAGGATCTCCTATCATTGTAGTTCCTCCACCCAAAAGTGCAATGGGAATATGTCCATAATTTTGCATTCTCTTCATAACCATAATTTGAATAAAATGTCCTATAGTTAAACTATCTGCAGTTGCATCAAAACCTATGTAAAACTTTACTCTCTCTTTGGATAATAACTCTTTTAATTCATCTTCATAAGTTGCTTGTTCAAAATATCCTCTATCTACAAGCTCTTCAAAAATATTCTTGTATTCCATAAAAACCTCCTATAAAAAAAGACCTAAAACTCTGAAAGGACGACTTATCGTGGTACCACCTTTCTTTGCATAGGCCTCATAATGTTTAAGCACAATCACTTTTGAACTCCTGTGTTGTAAGCACAATCAACGCTCAATATTAAATATTGAATTAATTATATAAAAAACAGCCAAAAAAGTCAACTACATTTCAATCTTTTTAACTCTTTCATCATCAAAAATTAAATCTTCCAAATGTTCTCTTTCAAAATCCACAGGAACAAAAGTATAAAACCTAACTATTACAGATTTACTCTTCTTTAAAATCTCAACATTTTGAATTTCAAGTTTAAACCTTTCTAAACAACTTCTAATCTCTCTAATCGTATTAAAACTGTCCTCCAAACTTACCTCAAATGTTATAGTCAAATGGTCTTTGTTTAAAAATGCATCTTTATACATTAAAATTTGAACAATTACAATTAAAAGTGTCCCGCAAATTGCAACTGCATAAAGTCCCGCTCCCATAGCAAGCCCGATGCCGGCAGTAGCCCAAATTCCGGCAGCAGTTGTAAGACCGTTTACTGAATTATTTTTTATAAAAATAAGACCTGTGCCTAAAAAACCGATTCCTGAAACAACTTGAGATGCAATACGTGCAGCATCATACTTATCAATATCAAAAAAACCATATTTAGAAATAATCATCATAAGTGCAGAAGCCAGTGCAACTATCGAGTGAGTTCTGATACCCGCTTCCTTATTTCTACTTTTTCTTTCAAAACCTATTATGGCTCCCATTATAGTTGCAAGAACCATTTTTATCAAAAATTCGAAATTTTGAAAAATAATATCCATATTAATATTCATATAATACTCCTAACTTTATTTGTTTAATCATATAAGGTAATAATTAAATTATTCTTTTTTCTTATTAAACTAATATACTATAATCATATATTATACCATATTTTTACAAATATTATAAGTCTTTTATTTATTATTTTCTATGATATAATTAATTTATAGTACGAAAGTTCTAAAAATAATATTGGAGGTATTCAATAATATGAAAAATTTTTTTAAAAAATGTTTTGCCTTTACTTTAGTTACTTTAATTCTTTGCTCTTGTTCAGCAAAATGAATAAAAATAGAACAGCTAAGCGATAAATCTTTTATCTCAAAATAAAAGGCATTTACCATTAAAGAAACTAAGGATGGCGAAAATTCTTCTGATTCAAAAAAATATTACTTAGCTTTGTATGAAAAAATGGACTCTGGCGCTGGTTATATGGTATATGAAAACGCAAAAATATCTAAAAAAGATGGAAAAGAATTTATTACAGCTGATAATTTGGATTTAGATTTGGAAATAATAAATGATAAAACAATAAAAGACACAAAAAGCAATGTTGAATATAAAGAATCTAAGAAAGGAGAATTCCCTGATAATTTAGATTCAGTTAATAAGATAAAAATTACAGAAGATATAAAAAATATTTCCAATAAAAGTTTTATTTCTGATTCAGGAGTTCAGATTGTGTTCGCTGTAACAGAAAATGGACAGGCTAATTTATTTATTAAAGAAAACGGAAAGGAAACCCACTATTCAAATGCTAATTTAAAACAAGAAAATGGAAAAACTTATATTACTGCTAATGGTTTAAAAAATAAATTTGTTTACTCGTCAATCAGTAAAATCATTGATGAAGACACAAAAGTCGAATATAAATTGAACACTAAAAAATAAAACACAAAAAAACTTAAAGCTCATCTAATTAACTTAGATGAGCTTTTTGTAAACTTTCAGAGATTGTATCAATTCAACAGTTTTTCTATCTTGCAATCATATCTTTTGATATATCCACACTTCTAATATTAGTTCTTGTAATTGTTCTTGTTGTAAAACCCCAAATATTACTGTACCAATTTTTCTTTTCCTTATCATAGGTAAAATGGAATCCAACAATTGACTCTACAGGTGTTATTGATGATAATTGTGGTGGTTTACTATTTTGAGGATATGTTGTCTCCTGAACTAATAAATGTCCACCTATATACATTTCATAGGTATCCTTATATTCCCTTATTTCAAATGAATTAAGGTCAAATTCCATTGAAGGATAGCCTCCAACATATTCTCTACCATTATTAATTAATGATTCAACTCTTTTCGCTTCTATTTCTAAGGATGGATTTATCATTACTTTCAATAAACTTATATCTTTTTTTCCTCTTGACTGAACATCTTCTCTTAACAATTCTATTGTTCTTGCAATAGCAACTTCCAATAATCTTTTATCAGTAAGAGATGTGCTAACATTTATCTTTTTTTCTCCTTGGTAAGTAACTCCATCAGAAATAGTATATCCCCAAGGCATTTTTGTTACAACCTTTAAAATATCTCCATTTTTAATATTAGTTCCGGGCAATTTATTAAATTCTTTCACAGTTAATTCAGTATTCTTATCATTTACAAATAAAATACTATTTTCATCTCTTGTTACAATTTTAAAAGAACTTTCGTTTGAATTTGTATCAAGTTTTTCAACTTCATTTGCTAGTTGGTATTCAGTTCCTGCCCCATAAGAGATAGTTTTTACATTTGAGTTTTCATCATAGAAAAGAGTAACTTCCTCTTTTAATTTTATATTATTATCATAATAGAAAATTGTATATTTTCCTGGAAATAGCTCATATTCTTTATCAGAGATTTCTTCTTCCTTACCATTTAAGAAAATTGTAGTTTGTACCTCATCATTTTTTTCGACTTTCAATTTTATCGGATCTAAATGAATTTTATAATCATCAAAAAGTCCTAATACCTTTCCGCTTTTTTGAAGTCTAATAGGTCTATCACTCTTATAGTTTGAATCTTTTTTCAAATTTTCAGCATCTTCTTTAAGCCATTTTTCAATAATCTTAAATTTAGTTTTATCTTCTTCAAAAGTTGATATAAGATATTCTGCCTGATCTTTATCTATGCTTTTACCATTAAAAAATATATTTGAAGTATAAAAACCAATTTTTTTTGATTCCACACCTGATAAAATAGTCGGAAGTTTTACATCTATAGAATGATAAGCCTTAAGACCAAAAAAACCTACGACAGAAAGTGCCAAAATTATAGTAAATGCAAAAACAAGTTTCAAAATCTTCGGAATTTTAGGCATTTCATATTTTTTTTCTTCTTTTTTATCCTTTTCTTCCTTTGTTTTTTTACTTTCTTTAGATTTTTCTACAGTTTTTGTTTCTTTCTTTATCTTATTATGTTTTTTGTCTTTCTCTTGTTTTTCAGCTTTTATATTTTCAAGATTTTCTGGCGAAATCTCTTCAACTTTTTCTTCAACAGGTTTTTTTTCTTCGTTCTTTACAGTTTCTATAACTTTCGATTTTTTTTCTTTGTTTTTTTCCTTATTTTTAGATTTAGAGGCTTTGCTACCCCTACGACGTCTTTCGTGTAGGGGAACAACATTGCCATAAATAAGTTGAAGTCTTTGCGTTTCTGTTAAAATTTCATCTTCTTCGTTATTTTCTTCTTTATTATCTCTTTCTTTTTCAACAATTAAGTCTTCTTTTGGTTTTTCTTCATCAGTTGAAAATGTATGGTCTTCAACTTCTGAATTTATAAGATTTGATTTGAAGTCTAAATCATCAACTTTATCTACTTCTTGAGCTCTATCGGTTTCTTTTTCTTCAGTGGATTCCAGAAAAACTTCTTCAGAAATTTCTTTTTCGGAATAATCTTCTCTCCATTGAGAATAGACTGACAAGATAGATTTATCAAATCCTCCCTCTGAAAAATTTGAAGAATTTTTTTCAATTTTATTCTTATTTTTCTTTTCTTTAGACACGAAAAAAACCCTCCTTAAATCTTTCTACGCTTCTAATTCTTTTTCTAATTCATCAACTAAACCTTTAAACACTTCAAGAGCCTTATTAATTGAATTCTTATCTTCCATATCAATTCCTGCTGTTCTTAATTGTTCTATCGGTTGATGTCTACATCCGTCCTTTAAGAAGTTTCTATAACTCTTTAATGCTTCTTTATCTCCTGCAATAACTCTGCTTGATAAGTAACTTGCTGCGCAGAAGCTTGTTGCATATTTATATACATAGAAATTATTATAGAAATGAGGAATTCTTGCCCATAAGTAACTAGCAATTTCACTCTTTTCAACATGTTCTCCATAGTATTTATCATTTAATTCACCCATGATTCTTGTAAAATCATCAGCAGTTAATGCGTTTCCTTGTTCAACTTCTAAATGTGTATTCTTTTCAAATTCACCAAACATCGTTTGTCTAAATACTGTTCCAATAAACATATTAATATAATGATTTAAAATAAAAATCTTTTCATGTTTATCTTTAACATTCTTTAACATATAGTCTAAAAGAGTTAATTCGTTAAAAGTTGATGCAACTTCAGCAACGAAAATCTTATATTGTGCATATAGATAGTCATTGTCTGATTTTGAATAATAACTATGCATTGAATGTCCAAACTCATGAGCTAATGTAAACATACTGTCTAAATCGTCAGTATAGTTCATTAGAATATATGGATCTGTATCAAAACTTCCCCAAGAATATGCTCCACCAGCTTTTCCTTCTCTTGGATAAACATCAACCCAACGATCTTCAAATCCTCTATTTAAAACTTCAATATAGTCTTCTCCTAGTGGTTTAAGACCTTCAGTGATTAACTCTCTTGCTTTTTCATAAGGATATTTTTGATCAAATTCTTTTTCTAAATTAAGATAAAGATCCCATAAATATTGTTTATCTTTCTTTAATGCTTTCTTTCTTAATCCATAATATTTATGAAGTGATGGTAAATAGTCTTCAATACTTTCGATTAATGAATCATAAACTGTTTCCGGAACACAATCTTGGAATAATTCCATATATCTAGCTGAAGGATAATTCTTAACCTTTGCAAGTATTGTTAAATTCTTAATTGCACTATATAGAGTTGTAGCGTAAGTATTTTTGAAATTTGAAACAGTTCCATACATCTTATCAAATGCTTCTTTTCTTACTTCTTCATTTTCATCTAAAAGAAAACTATTGAAATTTGCAGGAGTTAATTTTTCTCCACCTTTGCTTTCGATTTTTCCATAATCCATATCAGCATAGCTTAACATATAGAATGAGTTTTGTCCGGTTCCAACCATTTCACTTGTGTTTGCAAGAAGTTCTTCTTCTTCTGCACTTAAAGTATGAGGTTTAAATCTTAAAATATTTTCAAAATGTACTCTATATTTTTCATTATCTCCCTCTTTGTAAAAGTTTTCCAATTCTTCATCTGATAAACTCATTAAGAAAGGATCAAAAAATGCCATAGCAGAACCTAATCTTGTGCCTAATGAATTTACTTCTAAAGCTAATTTTTGAGATTCAGGAACTCTACTGTCTTCATCTCTTTTCATATATGAATAAGTATATAATTTTTCCATAAGTCTATTTGCTTTTTCGGATAATTCCATAATATTTTTTAAATTTTTAACTGATTTTTCTTCTTTTATAAGTTTTTCAACAAATTCATCGCAAAGTTTTATCTCTGCTCTTGCTTCATCTACATTCTTGTAGATTTTTTCTAATGACCAATTATATTTTTCCATCATAACCTCCAAATAAAAACTAAATTTTCACAAATTAATTTTACCATTTTTTTCAATTTTTATCAATATATATGATAATT